>JAUWOE010000043.1 GCA_030612265.1 Promethearchaeum sp. | reverse complement strand
ACCTTTTGAGCAAAAAGGCATTGAGATTCCCGATCATGATGATAATATTGAAATGGGAATCGATCTTGGTCTGAAACATTTTGCGGTGATTTCTATTCGTGATAAACAAAGAGGTGATGAAATTGCCCGGTATTTCCTTGGGCAAAAAGCAATATTTGGATATAAATTCAATCAGGATAGCGGTAAATTCGTCCCACTATCGGATGTAAACTGGAACATTAAACGTAAACTTATGCATTTACGTTCGGAGGTTAGGAATGTTCAAACTAAAAAAGCATTATATGAAATTAATTTCCCTAATGATGGAAAACGCCAATTTTCATATTGATAAAACCTTGTCTTGTTTGTGGGATAAAATCAATCATATCCATCTTGAGATAAGAAATCAGCTAAGGCATAGAATTTTACAGATTGCGCAGTTCTACAGAGTTTCGTTGGTTAAATTCGAGGATTTGAGTTGGTCAAGACATAGCAAGAAAGCAGTATCGGGAAAATGGATTGCATATCACCAGATTCATTGGTTCCATTCAAAGATCATCCAACATGTTGGACAGGCAGCGAAACGGGTAGGGATCAAAGTCGGCGTTGTAAATGCGCGCTGGAGCTCTCAAATTTGTTCCCATTGTGCAATAGGTAATGACATAGCCTTAAATATCACAATGCAATCGAATAAGAACCATCTCCATGATTATTTTGGTTCCCGTACAGGAAAACAATTTCGATGCAAACAAACGCTATATAAAGATGGTACTTCTCATCATAAGTTCGAGCTTGATGCTGATCTTAATGCTGCTCGAAATGTGAGCATACGACCATTGATCCGGTCATTTGTATAAATTTTTTTAAAATCACCGGCATTTCTATATGGGATGCTACTGATCTTCCGTTACAGATCTCTAATTGTCCACATTTGGATAAATTTTAAGTGACGGTTAAATAACGTCAGAATTGCAATTTATATACCATAATCAGGATATAATTCTTTTAGACATTTTTTACATAAAGTATGAGTAAATTCGACTGAATTTGAATTCTTCTTAATGTATTCTTCTATTTCAAGCCATCCATCAGCATCATTTTCACCCAATCGAATTGATTTGCAATTTGCACAAATTGGAATAAAACCTTCAATAACTTTAGTCAATGAATGTCTTTCTTCAATTGATATTATTAACTCATGGTATGAATTGAAAATCCTCAATGATAGATAAATGGAAAGATTTAGCAGAATAAGAGAATAGATTAACAATTCAAATTGCTCGGGTTGTTTTAATTGGTTTTTCTGAAGAATATAGATATAGTTAAAAATAATAATTGAATTGCAAATAATTCCATGGATTACAAAATGGATTTTATTCAAAACTAATAGACTAAATATCATTATTGCAACTATAAGAAATAAGGTTGTAATTAGAATTTCTTCCACAAGATAATTATCTGGAAAAAAATAATCGCCTAAACAAAATGTGAAAAATATATTCAAATAACTCCCAAAAAATAAATTAGTAGCTAATTGCGGTTTATGTTTCTTAATACTGATTAAACATATCCCTAAAATAATGAAAAAAGTTATATCTCCAACAAAAACCCAAGTAATAGCTAATAAATTTTTTTTAAAATCTTTTATTAAATAGAATATTAGAATGAAAAATGTAACCAAAGCGATATAAAGCATTGTATGAATTTTTTTCTGAATTTCTAAGGTATCGTTTGAATAAGTGTCAAGAAAAAATTTCTCAAATTTTTTTTTTTTTAACCTCAATTGCATTATTTTTCACATTACAAGTAGAAAATGTGCACCTCTGTGCCTAATAATGTTTAGATTTCCTAAAAATTACGCAAATGTTCATAATGTTACATAAGGGTTGAAATTTTGCATCAATTTTCATTAATTTACTACATAATTTAACAATTTTATCATAAATACGACGAAATACAGGGTTTGAAATATATTTTTTTCTTAAATTTTGTAAATCAGTTTCCATTTTATCGGGATTGGCAGCTTGATATAATTGAACACGCATAGCTTGACCATATACTCCAAAATAGGTTAATTCTTCAAGACCACGAGATATGAATAGATCTCTCAGTTGATTTAATTCATATCTACGATAATGTCCAATTAAAACATCTTGGTGGGAGTAAAATTTCATTCGATGGGGGACTGAAACAACTAATAAGCCTTTTGGTTTAAGAACTCTTATCATTTCAGAAGCAGCAAACCCATCATCATAAATATGTTCAATTACGTCTAACCCAACAACCAAATCAAATGAGTTATCTTTATAAGGTATTTGGGTTAATGAACCCTCTGAAGGATGATATCTCGTATATTGTGCATAGGGTATTAAAGGTTTATGAGCTAAATCCAATAAAATTCGATGATCTACGTTATCCAGAAAATGAATAAATGAATTACCACTGCAACCTACTTCTAGCCCAGCGTTAAAATGGCGATGTATTCCAATTCTTTTTTTAATTATATCAAATTTTGCCATTGTTCCCGGAGATATATTATAATCTATTAACGTTCTATCTGTGAAATTAAGATGTTTATCATAAAACTCTTTTTTTCTTGCGAGTTCTAACGGCATTAGTTTTACTAATTAACTAAAATAAAAAATTATTCTTATTTATCTATTACAAAATTAATTTTATTAATTTTTTAACCCCTTCTTAACTGAATGAAACCAATATACTAGCTTCTGTTAATATGTACATTTAAATAAGAAATGATACAAATTCTGAACATATCAGAAAATAATCTGATAGATAACGAGATGAAGAGTTTGAAATCAAAAAAAAATCTAACAATTTTTCTAGCAATAGGTATTATTTTTCTTATTCTGGCGCCGATTGTTGGTGAAATGACCGAAACTATCCGCATACTTAATGAAAAGGACAAACTAGTTGATCAAGAAAGTGAAATATCCTTTCGTGATGTGGATAGTTACAACGTAAACATTAAAGAGAATCAAAAAATTACCATTAAATTCTCGGTATATGCGCAAAATGTAACCGCTTCCTTAAAGATATTTGGAAAAGGATTATTTGATTCAGAATACAACAAAAACGATACTTTTGGCCCCCCTAATGTCAGCGGGCGTTATTTTCTTATTAGTAGACCAACTTGGTCTGGTGATCCTAGTTGGTCTGGTTATACTCAGACAGTAGTTAGTTGTGTTCAAGACGATTTCTATTATATCGAATTCATGGGAGATGGAGATCTCGGCAATACTATATGGAATGAACCTGGAGAATATGTTATCTTTGTATATGGATCTAATTCGTACAACATGAGCACGGAAGTGTTTTATAATATCGAGATCTATAAAGACGGTCCGAGTGCTGTAATAAGAAAAGTCTTTTCTTCAATTGGTTGGGTAATTCTAATAGTTGCAGGACTTGTAATTCTAAACAATTCTATCAAAAAATTCAGGAGTGAATAAGAAATGGCTAAAAAATCAACAAGTAAAAAAGAAACCATTGAAAAAGAAGCAACTAAAAAAGCCGCTAAACAAGGTAAAGAAGGAGATCTTTGGGACAAGTTAATTAATATGGATCGAAGGAAAGCAACCAAATTTATCATCGGTGGCATGATAATAGCAATAATTTTTGGAACTATTGCATTGATAAGCGACTCTCTGGCAAACAATGCATATGACTGGGAATATTATAAATTGCATGAAAATGATTTGGGTTATTGGCGCGGTGAATATGGATACCAAGAATTCCTTGAACGGGAGAAGGAAATATATGCTCAAGCGGATTGGATGAGATTTCAAGAAGCTATTTTTGAAAATCTTGCAAGAATCGGAGTTAATTTCGGTTTAATTTTTGTAATGGTGGGTTTTATTGGGTATTCTGCAGATGAAGAAATGGATCCTAAAAAACGACAAATGTCATTCTTATTGGCGGCACTTATTATTACAGTAGTGATGTTCTCGGCACTGTCGACTGGAATTACAATATCTGTTGGTTAAGAGTTTGCTTTTTTTTTCCTGCTAAAACTCTTTATTTTTTCTTAATTTAATATGTTCTTCTTCTTTCGCTTTCTTTTTACTTATGAACTAAAAAATAATAATTTTTATTCAAGCCTTCCAAAATTATATTAGGATTTGATTATAATTTTTTAATAAGTAATTAAATCAAAAATTGGAGTAAATTAAAATGGGTTTTGGAAAAACTTTTGGTATTAGTATGGGAATATTTTTCCTATTGAATGCGATCTTCCTATTCGTCTACGCTGCTGTAGGTGGAGTTGGAGGCGCAACTATTGGTGGATTCTTTGGATTAATCGGAAAAGATTTATGGGGTTTCTTTACAGCGATATTAAGCCCGGGTGGAACACAGGCAGATGTCTTTACTTCTATGATGTATCATGTAAAACCAAATGGATACCCTTATCTGACAAACATCATTGGAATTCTATGGGTATTAGTTCCTGGTATAGTTACAGCCATTATTACAGGGGCTAAGTTTTCTGATGAATCTAGCAAATCTTCATTTTTCGGAATGATGTTGACAATTTTCATTTTATCGATACTACCTTTATTATTTGTAGTGATTCCATCACTTGGTATTTCATCAGCTACTGCAATTGGAGCAACAATTGTTCCAAGTATGTATCATACACCATATCTCCTTGTGATTTTAGCCGGACTGTTCAATGGAGCATTCTTTGGCGGATTGGCAGCAATGTCTTCTACAAATTTCTAATAAAAATCAAAGATAAAAACTTTTTTTATTTTCTTTTATATATTTAAATGTGAGAAAATCAACTAAATTACAATTAAAATTAGTTAAAAGGCAAGAATCATCTATGATTGTGCCAGGTAAACTCTTCCCTCTTCAAATTGATAAGAAAATCGAAGTAATAGAACAAATCATTACATTTCAAAGTAAAAAGAAATATTATCCTTATATTTTTTTTCGGGGAAAATCTTTAAATTTCTTAGGTATTGTTCTCGCTCGACATTCTTCTGATCTATTAAACATGATTGCAAGAAGATTACTGATTTCAATGAAATTCAGTGGATTAGATTTAATCCAATATCATTTTCCTAAGGAATTGAATAGTATAAAATTAATTGCACTTTTTAAATGGGAAGGAATTGATAATTTCAATAAAATAGTATGTAATTTGGAGCAAATTCAAATAAATTTCGATCAGACTATTAAAAAATTCATTAAATTAGCCATTGAATCTTGAACGATTTGATATTTCTTCCAGTTTCTTTTTTTGACTTTCCAAGATATATCCATTATTATTTTCAATTAGTGTTAAAGCTGATTGAAATTCTTGATTAAAATCATCTAAGGCATTGACACTTAGCAAATCATTAATTTTTTTTAACAGAATTTTCAATTTTTTATTTATTTGAGCTTGTTTGTAGAGAAATAGTAGTTTTTCGTTCTTTTTGAATACATGAATTGTATATAGTTCATCAAAATAAGTTTCGATAATGCTTATAGCCTCACCAAACGATTCCTCGATAAATTTGGCCTCAATATTTTTCACAACATGCGGAATTTTATCAATTAGGTCTCGTTTTTTGAAAAAAGATTCATCTATAGGCATGAACAATAAACTGAGAAGAATTATTGCAGATCCTCCAATAAAAAATAGCATCCAATTAAGATTACGGGGTATGACACCTTCTGAAATAAATATTTCAATAGAATTTTGATAATAAACGTAGTACAAGGCCAAAAAAGTAGATATAATACTAATAGAGAGAAAAATGATTTGGACTGTGAGTGATTTGTTAAATAGTGAAATATGTTGGAAAAATGATATATTATTTCTCTTTGAATTATCCATATTTTCCATATTTTCTTTTTCACCTTAAATTTTAATTGTTTAATTTAATTGATTATTAAATAAGAAATGTATGATCATTCAAAGGAATTACAAGAAATTATTCATCGGCTTGAAAAAGATGAGAGGATGAATAACTCGTTCAAGGGAAAGAATATATTAGTAACTGGAGGTGGAGGATTCATTGGTTCATGGATTTGCGATGTTTTATTAAAAATGAATGCAAAAGTTGTTTGTTTAGATAATTTTAGCTCTGGACGTTGGGAGAATATCTCACATTTAGAAACAAATCCAAATTTTAAATTTATTCGGCATGATATCTCAATCCCAATCTATTTCGGAAAAATAATACCGAATAAAATATGTTATCCAAATATTGATAAAAGATTTGATATAGTTATGCATTTAGCAAGCCGTGCTTCGCCTTTCGAATTTGAGAAATTTCCAATTTCGATTTTGAAATCTAACACGTTAGGATCTTTAAATGCTTTAGGAATTGCCAAAGAACACAATTCGAGTTTCTTTTATGCCTCAACCTCAGAAACTTATGGAAATCCACCAGCAGATAAAGTCCCAACTCCTGAAAGTTATTTTGGTAATGTGAACACAATCGGGCCGAGATCTTGCTATGATGAATCCAAACGAGCAGGAGAGGCATTTACAAAAGCCTATGAATTGCAACACAATATTGATGTCAGATTTGTACGTATTTTTAATACATACGGTCCAAGAATTCGTGCAGGAAAAGAATTAGGTCGAGCATTACCTAATTTTATTGAACAATGTCTAAACGATGAGCCTATAACAGTTTTCGGAGATGGTTCACAAACGCGCTGTTTTACTTATGTTGTTGATGAAGTTGAAGGGATTTTGAAGGATACAATAGTTCCTGAAGCGCGAGGAATTCCAATTAATTTAGGGCATGATAAGATAACAACAATTTTAGAATTAGCTGAATTAACCAAGCAATTAACGAATTCAAACTCAAAAATCGTATTTCAGGAGATGCCAAAAGACGATCCTGTGAGAAGACAGCCGATTCTGACTCGTGCAAAGAAAGTTCTTAGATGGGAACCTACAACAGATTTAGAGACAGGTTTAAAGAAGACTATAGAATGGTATAAGATGCAAAATGTCAGAAGATAGTGAAAATTTTGATTGGAAATCAGGGTTAACTTTAGAAAAAATGACCAAAATTGTTCTAATTGTAGGGATTATTATAATATCGGGAGCTATGATTTATACTTTTACAAAACCTGAAGAACAAGATGTACTTTTCTTTATATTGAATGAAAATCAGGAATTAAAAGACTTTCCAACAAATTCTTCAGTAGGAGAAAATGTTTCCATTCACGCATTAATTGAAAACCACTTAGGATATACAGAAAATTTCTTAGTGAGAGTTTATCGAGGTAATACAGACATATCCATTAATAAAAGTATTGGTGTTTCTGAAAATGTCAACGCTGATTATTTGTATAATTATACTTATACACTAGAAAATGAGCAATCTTTGATTTCTGATATGATAAATGTAACCTTTTTTGAAACGGGGTTAAATTCACTTATCATTGAATTATGGATAAATTCAGATAATGGTTGGGAATATTATCCGAATTATATATTATTTCTAAGAATATCAATTGATATTTAAAAAAAAAATGGAAAAGAATAGGTAAACTGATTAAAATGAAAATCACAGATTTCTTTTTAGGAAAATTTGATTATAAATTTTGGAAAAATCGGTTATGTTTGTTATTAATTGGGGAATTTTTAGGCACGCTCTTGCTTGCTTGGGCATTAAGACCTATATGGTTGGATGAAAGTTGGAAATATATACCATTTTCTAACTATATTAGCACTCTTGGCGCGGGTCGATTGGAAGGAAACATTGGGGCATGGGTTTTTCTAATAGGTTTTTGCCTTTTTCCGGTTATAGGCACTGCTTGGAATTCCTATCAGTTTCAACAATTTAAGAAAGTGAACAAAATTTTTGCAAGCATTTTATGGGTAGTGTTTGAATTTAGTTTAATAAATGTTGCATTTGTTGGAATTTTTGATAGCTTATGGCCGGAACCCAGAATTTCAAGATATATGCATGGTTTTGGTGCAATGTATTCATTTTTAGGACATGTAGTATCAGCCACATTAGTATTTCTTGCGATCGCAATTATATATTGGAGAACACCAAAAGAACTTCGCACAATGAAGCACCCATTTTATTTCTTCTTAGTTATCGTGGAATTAATCGGGGTTTATTTGCTATTTAGAACTTTTGGGGGCTCAACTTGGCAATGGCTGATAATGTTGTCTTTGAATGTATTTCTTTTCGCCATCAGTAGGCTTTTTCCCGAGGATATCAAACAAGGACGGTCGTAATTTGTTATTTTCGACCCGATATTGTAGCATTTGTTAATTTTACCCAAGGAACGTAGGCTTCATCAATCCAGATCCGTTCCTTGCTGATGGTTTCTATGCGTTTAAAGGCATCTAGAAGATTAATCCCAATTAATGCTTCTGATAAAGATTTTGTAATTTCCCCATTTTCAATGAGACAACCAGTTAAAATTAATCCAGAAAAATCTCCAGTGACATAATTTGGGCTATCCCCTGTATAATCAAAATAAATCCCTTTTTTAATTCCACCTAAAATATCTTCCCAATTATCTTTTCCCTCTGACATAACTAAATTATGATTTGAAATACCTACATTACTCGCATAATGAGATCTAGAAGCATGACCGTTTGTTTCAATTCCTTCTTTTCCCGCTGTAAAAGAATTATAATAAAACTCGTTAAGAACACCTTTATCTATGATTTTAATTGGATTGGTTGCAACGCCTTCACAATCAAAAGAAGTAGTACTCAATTTTCCAGGAATATATGGATCATCTATTAGAGTAAATGATTTAGCACCAATTTCTTTGTTTAGATAATCACCTAAGAATGACATCTGATGTTGAACCGCTTCAGAATTAACTGCTTTTGAAATAGGATCAATAAGGAAAAATGCCACAGCTAATGGAGACAAAAGTATTGGATATTTACCGGTTTCAACAGAGATCTTATTTAAACCGCGCAAAGCCATTTGATAACTTTTTTCAGCAACATCTTCAACTATTAAATTATTTAAATGGGATTCTGATTGCCAGCTAAATCCACTACTTGGAAATCCGCTATCTCCTAATAGAGAAATTTCCGAATTTATATTTATATAAGATTTTTTTTCATTTTGGTTAATTCCATTTGAGTTGAAAATATAAACACTATTAATTGATGAAGAAAAATTTCCTGATAATGAATGGGGAGCAAATTCTTTCTTTTTTAAATCAAAAATGGGATTGATAATGTCCTTAATATCTTCTAAATTTAGATTATCTATTTCAGGATCATAAATTCCCTCAACGGAATTATATTTTTTGGATGGATTTGCAAGATTTTTAAAATCGGGGTTTTCTGTTGAAACTCTCATCATTATTCGTCCATCCTTTACGATTCGATCTATTGCAGAATCAGAATAATCAGATGTGAATGTCATTCCCTCTTTTCCGTTTAAACCAATTATCCTTAAACCCAAACCACTTGAATGTTTGTGAAAAGCTTTCTTGATAAATCCTTCTTCATATGAAATGGAAGTTTGTTTACCCGACGAAGAATACATCTCATATTGCTTTATTTCATTATATTTATCTAACTTTTTTGAGATTTTCTCATACATGGATACAAAGTAGTTAGGATCAAAAAAATTTAATTCACCCATTCTATTGGCCTCCAATTACCATATCTTTAATCAATGTGTATGGCCCACCACTTCCAACGGAAACTGATTGGCCCTCCTTACCACAATGACCCGGATCCATTTCATAGTCTTTGCTCAACATTGATATACGTTTTAACACTGACAGAGTTAAACCACTTATTGCGGCATCTTTTATTACTTGGGTTTTTTCCCCATTTTCAATTAAGTAAGCTTTTGCCATCTTGAACATAAATTGACCGGTTATTTCACAATATCCGTAATTCCACCCAACACACAATAATCCATTTTTAACTTCTTCGATCATTTCATCCAAAGTTGCGTTACCAGGCTTTAGATATATATTGGTCATTCTTACGAGAGGACTACTGGAAATATTCATGGCTCTTGCATTTCCAGTAGGTTCTACACCCATCTTTGAAGCTGTTTCCAAGTTATGCATGAAGCCAACTAATACACCATCTTTTACAATAACCGTTTTTTGACCGTTAATTCCTTCATCGTCGAAAGGAGTGAAACCGAATTGATCTTCGATAGTACCATCATCAATAATTGTCACAATATCTTTCCCGATTTTTTTTTTCATTTTATCCGCTAATATACTTTCCCCAGCAATAACTCCATCTGCTTCAGCAGCATGACCAAATGCTTCATGAACGAATGTACCGCTTAAAGAAGGATCCATTATTATATCAAATTTCCCAGGTTTTGCTGGTTTTGCATCAAGTAATTCCAAAGCGTTTTTGGCTGTTTCTGTAGCAATATTTTGTGATTTTTGTAAAATTTCATAGCCTCCCAACCCACCTTTATTCAAAAAATAACCTTCTTGTTTTCCATTTTGCTTTGCAATTACTTGCATATTAAGGAGTAATCCACTTTCTTTTCTTCTTATGAAATGATCGAAATTATTGTAAGATATTTTCTCACTTTCACCATCTGAATAATTAATATGAGTAGAAACAATTTTGGAATCAATATGAGCATCTTTTTCTATTTCGAGAAGAAATCTCATTTTTTCATCAAGCGAAATTGATTGTAACGGGATTTTTTGTTTGATCTCGTGGAAAATTTTGTTATTTGAAGTAGGATTTATTTCATAATTACCCTTCGAAAATTTAGCGCTAAATTTTGCTAATTTACATGCTTTATTAAAGACACTTTCAATCGATGCTTTTGTGAATTCTTCTCCAACTGCAAGCCCCCATCCTCCATTTGTATATGCCTGAACTGAAAATCCTTTCCCAATCCCAGAGTTTGATGATTTTGATATTCCATTCAATAAGGAAAACAAAGTAGTCTGTCCACTGGCAAATCTAATGTTAAAATACTGAATGCTTTGCTGTTTAGCCATATCGCGAAGAAAGTGAAGATCTTCTCTATCTAGGGAAATTTGTTCCATGTTATCATTTCTTTTTGGGTTTTTTACTTCTTACACGGTGATCTTTTAGAGGATCTGGATTCGAAACATATAACTTACCATTCATTGATGAAAATGGTATGCTTGGAAATTTTAAAACTTCTTTATTATTGACCTTATTTATGAGAACCAACCCGTTTTTATTTAAGTTTTCTATAATTTTTTCTATAAACTCTTCTGGTAATCCAAATTCGTTGACACCTTTCTCTATCAGATAGAATTTTGGCATGGTATTGGGAAATATTGCAATAAGTTCAGTTATTAATTTTCCTAATAGGTGATATTTATTATGAGATTCCGTGGTAGAAGAGAGAGCTTTTAACTTATCAATTCTCTGCTCAATTTCTTTGGGAGTTTTCATAGATCGAACGAGTTGGGATGCTTCGTTTATTGTTAATGCCCTTGCAAATACATTCATTCTTGCACAATTAATTTTGGTCCTACATTTTGGGCATCGACGAGATTTTTGGGTACTTGAGATATATTGCGGCATTCCACATTTAGAGCACTTTATTATTTTATAAATTGTTAGATCTCACTTCCAAGTAAAAAAAGATTTAAAAATAAAAAAAATTTATGAAAAATTTTAGAACAATACAACATTTTTCAAGATGTAGATGGATATTAAAAAAATTACGACCAATCGCGGAATATATGTCATACTTTTAATATTGGTTATTATATCCTCTATAGTTTTAATTAGTTTTCTAAATGCAAATCAAAATTTTGATAATGAACGCTTAACTTCAAAAAGATATTCAGGCTCATTGGCATTTGACAATCCAGAAGTCCCACCAGCAATTTCAATGAATATAAATTTTGATGGATTTGGATTTATAAATGGAACGATGAATTTTTCAAACGATACTCTTTCCTATGAAGGGGATTATATGTGTATTGGTAGCGAGATTCAATTTTCCTTAATAACTGCAGAGAATACTTATCAATTTGTATTTCTGGGAAATTTACTAACTGAAGATTCAATAATATCTGGAGATGTTCAGCTAAGAAATTTAGCTAACGAACTCTATAATGGCACTTTTTATCTTTCGTTAATTTAAAATATATGTGAGTGGAAAAATGATGAATAACACGATTCATCCAATTGAAAATCGATATAAAACAAAGGAAATGGCTAAAATTTTTACACAAAGTGCCAAACTTAATAGATGGCTCCGTGTCGAATCAGCTTTAGCTAAAGCCCATGCATTCTTAGACAGAATACCTAAAAATGATACAGATGAGATAGATCGTAAAGCAAATCTTGATTTTGTTAAATTAGAGCGGGTAAAAGAAATTGAAGATGAAATTCATCATGATTTAATGGCAATGGTTAGAGCCCTTAATGAACAATGTGATGGAAATGCAGGAAAATATATACACCTTGGAGCTACATCTTATGATATTGAAGATACGGCCACTGCGATCCAAATGATTAATGCTTTAGATGTATTAACCAAAAGCATTTATCGCGTATTAAAAATTTTAATTATACAAGCAGATAAGAATAAAAATTTAATTTGTGTTGCGAGAACTCATGGACAACAAGCATTACCTACAACCTATGGAATGAGATTTGGAGTATGGGCTTCTGAAATTGGAAGACATCTTGAGAGATTAGAACAAATCCTACCCAGAATTGCAGTTGGTAAAATGTCTGGTGCAGTAGGAACGATGGCATCTTTCGGAAACGATGGTCCCAAAATTCAAAATAAAGTTATGGAAATATTGGCACAGGAATTTAACATTCCATTAACACCAGCAACAATCGCAAATCAAGTCATTCAACGTGATAGACATGCAGAAGTTTTAAATTTAACTGCTTTGATCGGGGGAACAATAGATAAAATTGCACGTGAAATGAGAATTCTACAAAGAACAGAAATTGGAGAGATGTTTGAAGCATTTGGAAAAAAGCAAGTGGGTAGCTCAACTATGCCTCATAAGAGGAACCCACACAAAGCTGAACGCCTCTGCTCTCTTGCAAGAGTGTTAAAATCGAATATAATAATTGGAATAGACAATATTGGTCTTGAAGATGAGAGAGATTTAACTAATTCTGCTAATGAAAGAATTATCTTCGCTGAAAATTTCATCCTTCTAGATTATATGCTTCATCAATTAGCCCAGATTCTTGAGGGAGAAGAATTTAATCTTAAGGCAATTCAACGTAATCTGGATTTTACTCATGGTGCATTTTTAGCTGAAAGAATTATGGTTGACATGGTAAATAAGGGAATTGGAAGACAAGAAGGTCATGAAATCCTTAGAAAAGCAGCGATCAAAGCGCGTGAATTAAATTCACCAATGAAAGAGATATTAATAAAAGATATTTTTATTAAAGATAAATTTACTGAAGATGAGTTAGATGATTTACTTAAACCCGAGAAATATATCGGAACAGCAGTTAGTCAAGTTGAAAATTTAATTGAAATTCTAAAAAAGAAATATAGAATAGAACTTTAAGAACTATCTGATAAAAATGTCACAAAAAAAAATTCCCACATATGAAAATCTTGGTGTATCTTCACAAAAAGAAGATGTTCATTCAGCTTTAAAAAACATTGACAAAGGTTTATTTCCATCAGCATTTTGCAAAATAATTGAAGATATTGCTCTTGATAAAAATTATTGCTCGATTCTCCATGCAGATGGGGCAGGAACAAAATCCACTTTAGCATATATGATGTATCGTGAAACAAAAGATTTATCATATTTCAAAGGAATAGTTCAAGATAGTGTTGTAATGAATATAGATGATATTATTTGCGTTGGAAAACCTTCTTCGATTCTACTATCGAACACAATTGGACGCAATAAAAAAATAATTTCTGGAGAAATTATTGCAAAAATTATTCAATCATATGAAGAATATGTTGAAAAATTAAGAGAACAAGGTATACCCATTTATACTGGTGGAGGAGAAACTGCCGATGTTGGAGACCTTGTTCGAACTTTGATTGTAGATAGCACATTAATAACCCGAATGAAGAAGAAAGATGTTATTACCACTCAAGGAGTCCATGAAGGGGATGTTATTGTCGGGTTGAGTAGTTTTGGAAAAGCTAAATATGAAGATTTAGATTATAACAGTGGAATTGGTAGTAATGGTTTAACTTTGGCTCGTCATGGTTTATTAAATCATAAATATTATGATAAATACCCAGAATGTTATGCACCTGAAATTGATAAAGAATTTGTATTCTTTGGAAAATATGATTTAAATGATAAAGTTCCAAATTCACCACTTTCTATAGGGGAAGCAATATTAAGTCCTACAAGAACTTATGCGCCGATTTTAATGGAGATTTTCAAGGAAGATTACAGCGAAATACACGCAATATTTCATAATACAGGTGGTGGTCAGATAAAATGCTTAAAATTTGGTCATGAAATCCACTATATCAAAGATAATTTATTTCCTGTCCCGCCGATTTTTTCAATGATTCAAGAATCGTCTCAGACATCTTGGGAAGAAATGTATAGAGTATTTAATATGGGAAATTTAATTGAAATTGTTTGCTCCGAAAATTATGCTAAAGAATCAATCATTCCCATAGCGAGAAAATATTCTGTTGATGCACAAATTATTGGATATCTTGAGAAATCTAGCTTAAAAAATGAGAATCAACTGACAATTAAATCTTCAAAGGGATTATTTAAATATTAACAAAGTTATTTTAGCAAAGGTTAAAATTATGGATGAAAATATAGAAAAACGGCTCCATTTCGCTCTTTCTATTATATTTTTTGTGTTAATTAATCTAATTTTTCGTGAAATTTTTAAACTTATAATCGAAAAAATAGGATTTAGCGATTTAACGAGAATTCTGATGACCTACATTGCAGCAATAATTGCTACTGTGTCTGCAGCAATTATTGTTTTTTATATAATTAATAAAACATTTCTAAATTCGGGAGAAGAAGGATCATCTCAAGAAAAACAATCACTAACTATTAAAGAAAAGACTGATCCCAGCCTTAATTTACTATTTCAAGGTTTCACATTTAAAAACTTTGGATCTCAATTAAAAACTGCCCTGATTTTAATCTGTATAATTTATATTCCTTTAGATGCCTTTAGTATTATCATTCCTCTATTATTTAAATTAAATGTTCTGGAATACCAAGCTGATACATTCACATCATCTTTATTGGGAGAATATTTTTTGTTTGATATAAATCTCATGATAATTACGACTATTATTATCCATTTTACTGTTGCTTTGAGGGAAGAATTCATGTATAGAGGTTTTTATATATATGCGGGGGAAAATAAGTTAAGTAAAAGCACGAATTTTATCTATAGCGCTTTTTTATTCGGTTTAGCTCACTTTGCATATATCATTCCTGCATTAATAAATGGAACTTCGATTTTCTATCCAACATGGTGGTTTTTGAACGCTACAGTAATCGGAATTACATCAGCATATTATTACATTACCAAAAAACAGTTGTGGCCTTTAATTATTGCGCATTGGACAAATAATGTCATATCTGCAATTATTATACGACAAAATATGGACGGTGCCTCTTTTTGGCAAGATAGTTTTTTAAAAATATATGTCCCTATCATGTTTTTAGGTATTGTTTTATTCATTGTTTATCGGAAATCTTTGATTATACATATTAAACTGATATATAATTTCTTTAGAGATTATTTCATAGAAACCAAGGAAATTTATTATTTCGGAATAGATCTGCTTATAATTATAATTATAGGGGTATTTTCGGTAATTTAGGTGTTAGAATATGAATATCGCGATTCTTTCTGATTCACACATTACTGCAACTCAATTAAAATCAGTAGGTTATCCAAAATTGCTCAATACCTTAAAAACCATTTTTAAAGATGTCGAACACATAATCCATGCAGGTGATATCTGCGTAGATCAATTTATAGATGATTTAGCAACCGAAACCGGAAAATCAGTTAGTGCTGTTGCCGGAAATATGGATATTGATTCGAAATGGCCTAAAAAATTAACACTGGAATTTGAAGGAATAAATATTGGAATCACTCATGATCTAAATAATTTTGCAACAGCTTTTCCTGAAAAATCCATCAGAGTTTTTATATATGGACATACTCATTTACCTTCAATTAAAGATAGCTCTCAAGGTGTATTAATGATAAACCCCGGATCTTTATTAAAACCTAAAGCTATAAAATATTTCAAGGGTTTTTCTAAAGAACAAAAAGCACGACCATCAGTGGCTTTTCTAAATATTGAAAATGGATTGATTTCTGCCTTCATAAAAAAGCTTTAATTGTTGATGTGATTATAAAATTATACGAACAAATATTGGGATTTTTGATTATGAGTATTCATGTTTTGAAAGAAATTTTAAGTGGGCTAGTAGAAAATGGGTTTATGGCAGCTGTTTTTGCGAAAAGCGATGGCCTGCCTCTAGCTGGTGTTAGCACAACTACTATAAATGAAAAATCTCTTGCGCCTATTATTGCAATGTTTTCAGAAGTTTCCTCTGAGGCTAAGGAAGAATTATCTTTAAATTCAGACATGCGGGAAATTAAGATTAAATACGGAGACGCCACAATCATTTGTAGGAATGTGCAGATTGAAATTTCAAAATCTGAGAGTGTGAGTTTTTTAATAGCTGCAGTAGCACCTCCCGAAGAAGATTTAGAAGCATTAAAATATCAGGCGAAATTGCTTGATTGGGCAATCGAAAACGCTCAACCAGTACTTAGAGATCTCCTAACATTATAAAAAATAATTAAAAAAAATTATTTAAAATTACTCAGTAAATTTTCAGCCATTTCAATGAATATGTTATTAATATTTGAGAGTTCATCGATCAAGCGCATTTTTGCTGAACTAAAATATATTTTACTTCCTATTTCCTCTTCCAATTTTCGAATCTCTTCAGCATTAATAGTCGATTCCAAATCGTTTTTATTTCCAATTATCATAATTTGTGAATTAGGGCTAGATTTTTGTGCAAATTCAATCCAAGATGGTATTGATTTAAAAGTTTCTTTATCGGAGACATCAAAAACAATCATTATACCTGCAGATCCTTCGCAATATAATGTAGATATGTCGCTGAAAGATTTTTGTCCTCCTAAATCCCATAAAGTTATAGTTAAACTATCTTTTGGGTTAAGAGATGGAAGATCAGAATTTGAATACGTTTTATCTACAAAATCTGCACCAAGCGTTGTGATGTATTGACTGGTAAAAGTGTTGTTGATATAACGTAAAATAATACTTGTTTTTCCAACATTCTCATCACCGATTATGCTCATTTTACATTTGTAATCCATTTATTATACCTCTTTAGTCGTTTTTGAATTATATTTTAATATACTAATTTTAATATTTAAATTAATTTTCATTTTCGCTTCCATTTTTCTTTTTTGTAAAAACCAATTGTTTACATAATTGTCGATATACCCAGGAACAAAGATGTTTGAAACCTTTTAACTGCTCTGAGTTGGCTTTTTCCATTAGGATTCCGAATTCATATGTTGGTTTTGGAACCGTTCCACTCATGAATGTCTGCATAAATTCGGATTCTGTGAGAATTAGACCAAAAGGGAGCACGCTAGATGGGTTCCAGCGAAATATTTCAATATTTGAATGAAATAACCTATTTAAAATTATCTTTTGATCATCTTTTTCTGGGAATATCTTTAATGCAATTTTAATATTTAACAAAGGATTCGATTGTTGTTTTTCAAATAGCACACTTTCCAAAATTTCTAGCTCATTAATTGAACTTACACAGTAATCTAAAGTTAAGATGATAAAGCAAAACTCCTTTGCATTATTCACGATCTCGTAAAATTTTTTATTGATTTTATTGTTTCCTTGAATAGACCAAATGGAATTTTGTTCAATGCTTTCGGTTTTTATTTGAGCGAGTTGATTTTCTAAAGAAGTTGCTAGTTCTATCTGATTGTCCAATTTTCTTCTAATTGTGCTAAAAACTACATCCGGAGGAATTGCTCGATAGCGAGGAGCTCTTTTTACGGGTTCTTCTTCAACTATTCCTCTTTTTACTAATCTTTTTAATGAGTCATATACTCTGGCTCTATCCACTTTGCTCTTTTCTGATATAACAGCAGGATTAGATAACCCTATTTTTAAGAGAGTTACGTAAATTTTTGAATCATTTATTGTAAAAGAACCGATATTTTGTAATTTCTTATAGATTCCTTCTATATTATACTCAAGATCATCTTCTGAATTATTAAATAAGATTGTTTCTTCAATATTTTTTTCTTCAGAATTCAATTCATTAACCTCTTGTAATTATATTAATTAGCCCTTTCTTCTTTAGCTTAAGTATTATTTTTTCAAGTTCATCTAATTTGATTTTTTCAAGTTCTGCAACATTTTCAATTGAATTATTGCCATCACATAATTTTAGAATATTAAATTCTTCCTGATTTAGCATCCCTAGTTGGAGAACCATCTTTGGAATTTCCTTTATAACTATCGGTATTCTAGAACCTTTCTTAATTTCATCGGAAGACATTTCCCTTCCGTAAAAAGAACGAACACCGCGGACATCATGATTTTTATCAATATATATTAAACTAGTGTGTGGATTATTACTTCTGTCCTCCGGATCTTCAGAATCGTATAAGGGATTCGTATGATAATACGAGTGAATGTAGAGTCCAGTTTCTAATCCTTCTTCAATCGTATTTCTAGGGATTGAAACCGATAGAATTTCTTGGCATATCTCGCACCAAAAATATGCGCAAATGTCTTTAAAGTATTTAGTTGTAATATTGAAATTCTTCATAATTTGATTCTTGTCTAGGTTCTTATCTAGGTCAGATGACAATAAAATTCACTAATTAACTATTATGCTCAACTGATAAAAAAAAGCTTTCCAATCGGAGTTTAGAAAATTTATGCATCGATTAACATTTTGTCGGATAAAATCGCGTTAAGTTTATAAGGAGGAAATTATCTATATATAAATGGAGAAGCTGGACTGATCCGCGAGGAGGAAATTCATTGCAGTGGGGCCTGCGTGATACAGACTTCCTCCTCGATTTTATTTTCAAATTTTGAAATGATTTCTTATTTTCCTATGAATTAGTTTTGGAATTTAAGTGATTTTTAATTATCCAAGATTCCCAAAATCGAAAAAAAGAACGTATTGGATTTTTCATCTTGTGCTTTGGGTATATAAGATCTAAAGATAGTAAATAATCTATAAGATCCCCATTTATTCCCTTTTCATTATAGTCTTGAACTGCATTCATGATTTTTTTTTGATTTTGCATTATTTTGCTGCGCATATAATCAAAAGGTTCACTATTTTTTTTTCTTACAACATAGGAATGACTCGATGTGAGTATCTCTGCGGATTCAAGAAAAATTTTCTCAGCGTCATAAATATTTTTGTTGTATAACTCAAGAGAACATTCTTCAAATCCATACCATGGCCCAAATTGATCATCACATGGTTTTTGTATATCAAATCCAAGACAGCTAATATGAATTAGTTTTTCAACTGGGAAAAAAAAACCAACATGACCTAGCGAATGTCCTTCAAGCGGAATTGTTTTAATTTCAAGGTTATCAAACGTTAAAATATCTCCTGGTCGAAAAACGTTTGGTTCTCGTATACAAGGCTCATAATGATTAATAGAGCCCAATAATTCAGCAATGGACTTATTTAGTTCAACCAAAAATCCGAAATCCTCTAAAAAAGCATCTAAACTGATTAAATTATTTTGGTGGGGAAAAGGAAAGTGAATAATTGCGCCTAATTCTTCCCATTTAGAAACATGAGAAATATGATCCATATGCCCGTGCGAACATATATAATCAATTCTTGAATACTGGTTTAAT
>JAUWOE010000253.1 GCA_030612265.1 Promethearchaeum sp. | reverse complement strand
AGCAACTATTTTTATCCCGATTATTATTGTATTTTTTTCGTAACCGTAAGATTCAGCACTTATCTCTAAATTGTATATTTGATTTGAAAGCGTGTGGGAATTATTACAAGTAATCGTATATCCGCCATTTCCAATGTTTTGGACAGAATATGAATCACCCCAAACAACATCAATATCTGCCAATTCGATTCCATTTTCCAAGGTTAATCCGGAATAATTTAAATTAATTTCAAATGAATTATTCCACTTTGCCTCAACACTAGGATATTCTAAAGCAGTCAAGGTTGTCTTTATTTTTACATCAACAGTGATATTGATTGAAACGCTGTCAAACAAGGGATGACTCGCATTTATTACTAGAGTGTTATTTCCAGGACTCGTGGGAGGTGCAGTAATTTCTGAAAAATAATAACCCGGAGCAATTTCATTCATCGATTGTATGTCATTGGTTAAATTATAAAAATCCAATGTCGCAGATTCAATAGCCTCTCCTGAAATTATATCAAAGTAATTAACACGTAATGATGTTGTAGTCCCTTCCAAGAAATCTTCAATGTAATCATCATCAGGCACTAAAATAGAGTAATGCTTAATTGTAATTTGAGTATAAGCCATTCCTGTTTCGTTTATTGGGTTGATACCATCAGTATTGTTCCACGAAATAAAAACATCATAATCTCCAACAACATAATCAGGTCCATTTTCAGGAATTTGAATTGTACTAAATTGAATAGTTCCATCAGCTGAAACCGCTACTTCTTCCGATTGGGAAAACCATTTAGTTCCATTTGGAAAATATATATCAAGATTAGCATGGGTACTTGATAATTCCGTAAAATTAACTCCTGAAGTTTTAACTTGAGCAGTAATATTTAGATAATCTCCAGAGAAGTAAGTATTATTCACGCTCCAATCAGTTGGACCTGGAGTTTCTGTTGTGTTTTTTAATGTTAGGAGATTTTGAACATAATTTGGAGATTGTGCCATGAATTTCCAAAAACCATCTGGTGTTGCAGAAAGATCCTTAACAGGAATAATTAACTTTCCTGAATTGGAAGTGTCGCAATCGCCAGTAACATTAGTTGTAGGCAATTGTGGGGTTGAAACCCATGTAATCGTCCAATCACTTGGAAAATAAAGTGTAAAATTTTCTTCAATATAACCGGTAGGGACTGAAAAATAAGAATAAAATTCCCAGTTTGAGTCTGTATCGTTTAGTATAGTAAATTTAGTACCTGAAGAACCAGAATTTGTTTCATAATTTGTTGTAGGAGATGTTTTTTTAGCAAATAAATTTAAATCTGAAGAAAATTCAATTGTATAATTATAATCGGGATTATCATTTGCTGTAAAATTAGCATATACTGGTGTTGTAATCCAACTATTAAGTTGTGTAATTGATCCAACCCCGAAATCAGATGATGAAACAATTTGATCATTCATTTTTAGACCGATTTGTTCCGCTTTTACATCCGCTTCTACAAAAAGTTGAACATTTGAAAAAAGGATTTGTTGATATTCGATATGATAAAAACTAGCACCATATGAAGCACTTGTTGATGTATAAATTAATTTAAATGTAATGGAATGACTTGAACTATCTAAAATCTCATCGAAAACAGGATTTGAATTCATCCATACCCCCATAGGGATTGATAGAGTACCCCAAGATCCTTCTCCAAATAATTCTCGTAGGGAATAAATTCCTATACCGTAAATTTTTTCATTATCTAATAAAATTTGAAGATCCCAAGAATTAAATTCTCCTGAATGATTAGTATTTACATCGAATTGTAAAATTGCATCATCTACGTATCCACGAGGTACATCAAATGAAGAATTCCATGCACAATAATCACCTTGATGATATGATTCATAACCAGATAACTGTACATCATTACCTTCCATAAGTAATTCTAACGCATTTCTTCCTGATGAGGATGCTGAATCGAAATAATTTCCAGCCATTAAATTTGAAAACCCAGTATCAACATTTGAAAATGTCCAATTTTGGAAAGAATTCTCAATATCTACGCTATCGTCTTCATTAAACAGATAGGTACCATCATCATCCCCATAATTAAAAGTTCCATTTACCCAATTTCGATTATCTCTAAGATTTTCTATATCTACATTTAATTTAGTGCCTTCCCAATTTTCACCTAATAGTATTTGGTGTGAAGCCTGACTTCCATTTATGAATGATAAATCTATATCTGAATCAGTTCGGTTAGCATTATGAAGTAAATCTAAAGATTGCCCAATCCCAGTATATTCATCAGCAACAATATCCGAAGGTATTGGGGAATCGGTCACTAGATCATTATCGTTATTATCGATCGAATCTGAATTCTTTTCAACAACAGGAAAAGATAAATTTACAACTTCAATAACTAAAAAAAAAAAAAAACCTACAATAATCATGGTTTTTAATTTTCTCTCAATCTTTCCTTTCGACTTAAGTTTTCTTCTCCCCGTATTTATCTTTATCATTTTTTATCAGTTTTCTTTTTTGGTAATTTTTTTATCTTCGGTTTCCTGAGATAACGAATTTTTTTTGGCTTTTGATCCACTGAAATTGGTTTAAGATCAGTCTTTTCGATATCGTGAGGTTTTACAAATTGATCGGGTTTTAGTTTCTCAATTTTCTGAGTTGATTCTACCTTTTTAGGTTGTTCGGCTTTAGGTATTTCCAAGCTTTCTTCCAAACTTGATGGTTTTCTGGAGATATCGGGTTTCTTTTCTTCCTTCGGTATTTTAGGAGTTATTTTCTGTTTCTCTTTTAATTCTACTTTTTCTCCTTTTATCTCCTTTTTAACATCTCCCTTAGTCATAGATTTTTGACTACTTTCTGGAGCAATTCGATCTTTTAATTTCGCTTTACTCTTTGATGGTAATGACCCTTTTGTTCTGGATATATAATCTTCAACGAATAAATCATTAGCAGCTTTCACAGAAAGTTCTTTTTCAGCTGTTTTCCCTTTCCGTATAGCTTTATTTAAACTTCTAATTTCTCGAATTGTTTTTGGAAATTTAAAGTATTGTTGATAGGCAATAAACGATGCAACAAGCCCAACAATCAAAACACCCATTATATAGAATACAAACGTTGGAATGCCTTGGTCATCAGTTGGTGGTGTAATTACATTTAGTGTTATTTCAAATGGCTTGAAATTATAATCCGATCCTTTAAATATAGAAATATATATGGTATAAATTCCTCGAGGTACTTCATCAAAGGTTATTGAATAAGTTCCTGATTCGGTTTCATTAATAATGCCAGAACCTATGCCTAAGCCGGAACTATAACTAATTTCACATCCAGAAATTCCGCCTCCAAAATCCAAATCTTCTATAACAACAATAAGATCGAAATCATCTCCTGTAGCTATTGTAAAACTCTGATTTGCATTTGTTGTTGTTATATTTGTCTGAATTTGACGGACAATCACTTGAAAACTTTTCGAGATTGGATTATAATTTGTTTTCTCTGCAGAAAATGCAATTAAATGAATACCTAAATCTAAGCTTTCCGTATCAATTATAAACTGATATGAAGTGCCATCATTTGAAGCAATATAATGTGATGCATCAATACCATCTAAAGTAACTATAAGGTTTTGCAGAACTTCACTTGATTCTGAATCATATTCTAATAGGATTATGTTTAACTCACCTGTAATCGGAACTACAATTTCATCAATATCAGATGAATCCACCCCATTAGCAAAAACGTTTAAATATGACTGCCTTGGAGTTACAGTAACACGGATTTGTTTATATGACACGCCAAAATTTTCTTTTTCAACAAAAAGTGAAAGAAGATGAGTCCCAATCCCTAATTTTGTTGTATTTAATATAAATTGATGAGCTGACCCAATTACATCGTAAGTATAATATGAAGGATCAATATCAGGACTTTCAAGTGAAGCTGTCGCACCTAATATTTCTTCACTATAATCAGTATCATAATAATGTGCAGTAATATTCAATTGATTCATAAATTGTACTTCAATCACTGGAGACAAGGTCATATCAATTTCATCTAAAAACACATCAATATTTGTCTGTCTTGAATTAACAATTATTCGAAGTTGTATATATGATTGAGTGTAATTTTCTTTCTGAAGGTAAAGTGAAATTAAATGAGATCCAAGCCCCAATTTTGTTGTATTTAAAATAAATTCATGAGCGGAACCGATTACATTGTAATCATAATAAGAAGGATCAATATCAGGACTTTCAAGTGATGCTGTTGCACCTAATATTTCTTCACTATAATCAATATCATAATAATGTGTAGTAATATTCAATTGATCCATGAAAAATAATTCAATTTCTGGAGATAGTGTGCTATCCGTTCCATTAAAAAACACATCAATACTCGTCAACCTTGAATTTACAGTAATGCGGAGTTGTTTATATGAATCAGTGTAATTTTCTTTCGCAAGGTAAAGCGAAATTAAATGAGTTCCAAGCCCCAATTTTGTTGTATTTAATATAAATTGATGAGCTGACCCATCTACATTATACGTATAATATGAAGGATCAATATCAGGACTTTCAAGTGAAGCAGTGGCTCCCAAAATTTCTTCAGAAAAAACATTATCATAATAATGTGTTGTTATATTTAATTGATCCATGAAAAATAATTCAATTTCTGGAGATAGTGTGCTATCTGTTCCATTGAAAAGCACATCAATACTTGTCAACCTTGAATTTACAGTAATACGGAGTTGCTTATATGATTCAGTGTAATTCTCTTTGTTAAGGAAAAGCGAAATTAAATGAGTTCCAAGCCCCAATTTTGTCGTATTTAAAATAAATTCATGAGTGGAACCGATTACATTGTAATCATAATAAGAAAGATCAATTCCAGCTCCTTCTAGTAAAGCTGTTGCACCAAGAATTTCTTCGGAAGTTACATTGTCATAATAATGCGTTGTTATATTTAATTGATTCATGTAATATATTTCAATTTCTGGAGATAAAGTCTTATCTACCTCTTCTAAAAACACATCCATTTTTGTTTCTCTTCCAATTATTATAATTTCAAGAGTTAGGGAATTTGATTCATACCACGTATTTGTAATATTAGTGTTTATACTTAGTGTATAAGGAGTACTGGATACTTTATGTGTATTATTACAAAATAACGTATAGATTCCATTCCCTACTTCTTGAATTTCATATGAATCAACCCAATCTACAATAAAATCACTTCCATTAATTCCAACTTGGTTAGATGCATTAGTATAATTAAGGAATATTGAGAAAGATTCATTCCATTTAGCACTAACACTAAGCCCATTGGTCTCCAAGTTTGTTCCTACAGGGCTTCTTCTCTCAACAACTGTGAAGAACGTTGTTAAATTCACATTATCAATCGAGAGAGTGATAATTTTGCTTAAATTAAAATTATCAG
>JAUWOE010000119.1 GCA_030612265.1 Promethearchaeum sp. | reverse complement strand
AGTTTTTTTTTAAGTTTATATAAGAACTCAAAGGCTTGAATTGGTGTCATGTTGTCCAAATCTGCAGAACGCAGCGTAATTACTAGATCGGAATCATCATATCTTTTTATTGGAAAAAGGCTTGTTTGGAGGATTTTTTTTGGTTTTTTAACCTTTAGATTGGTTTTAGGATTTTGAATTGGGGCTAATTTTTCACTTCCATTTAAATAACCATCTATAAGACTAAAAGCTCTCTCGGTTACTGACTTCGGTAACCCAGCCATCATGGCAACATGGATCCCATAACTCTTATCAGTACCACCATCAGTTAATTGACGTAAAAAGATTAATTTCTTTGTATCAGGTTTTTCAATGATTTTAAAGTGATAATTATGCACTTTGGGTATTTTCAAATTAATTAGTTGGTGAAAATGTGTTGAAAAAAGAGTTTTTACTCCAAAATTATGCAGATATTCAATAACTGCTTGCGCTATTGACCTTCCATCAGCAGTCCCCGTCCCTCTTCCCAATTCATCAATAACAATTAGGCTTCGATCTGTTGTATAATTAATAATCTGTGACATCTCGGTCATTTCCAGCATAAATGTACTTTGACCTCTAACAAGATCGTCGGATGCCCCGATACGAGTAAAAATTCGATCAACAATGCCAATTTCGGCAGAAATTGCTGGAACATAACATCCAATTTGGGCAAAAAGAACGATTAATGCTGTCTGTCGCAAATATGTTGATTTTCCGCTCCAATTTGGGCCTGTAATAATGAGAATTTGTTCCAAATCGTTATCCATTAGAGTATCATTGGGAATAAATTGTTCTTTCTTATTTACTTGTTCAACCACTGGATGTCTTCCTTGTTTGATAATGATTCGTTTGTGATTTTCGATTTTTGGTTTACAATAGTTATTAAATTGTGCAATTTCGGCAAAATTAGATAATACATCAAGCTCACCTATAATTTCAGCATTTTTTTGGATAGGAACAGTAAATTTCTGGATTTCCTCACGGATTTCCTGGAAGATTTTATATTCCAAATCCATTAGATTTTCATCAGCGGATAGAATTTTTGTTTCCATTTCTTTTAATTGTTCAGTTTCGTAGCGAACACCATTTTTAATTGTTTGCCGTTGAATGTAATTTGCTGGGACTGAAATACTTTTGAGTGCATTATTGGTGATTTGAATGAAATAACCAAGAACTCGATTATAGGAGATTTTTAATCCTGTAGAAAGATTTAATTTTCTTTTTTCCCCTTCTTCAAATTTCAAAATCCAGTTTTTACCGTTATTTAGAATATCGCGATATTCATCAACTTGAGGATCGTATCCGTCTTTGATAATTCCACCTTCAGTTATTGTAACAGGTGGTAGTTCATGAATAGATTTTTCAATGAGGTCAATAACATGCTGGAAGTCTTTTAGCTCAGATATTAAAGGTAAAATCAAAGGATCCTCAATATCAGCAAAAATATGCTTTATATGCTCAATGATTTCTAAACATCGTTTGGTATTCAGCAAATTCCGAGCGTTGACAGTACTTGAATAGTTAATTCGTGAGATAAGACGAGCCAAATCCCCCATTTGTCCTAAATAACTCCTTATATCTGATCGAATTTCATAATTTTTAATAAAAAAATCAACAATATCCAATCTTCTATCAATTTCCTTTTTTATAATCAAAGGTTGAACAATCCAATTTTTCAGCAATCTTGTTCCCATTGGGGTTTTAGTTTCATTTAATATGTCAAAAATGGAACCAAATGAACCACCATCATTTTGATTGCATAATAACTCGAGATTTTTCTGGGTATTTACATCTAAAAACATAAAAGAATCTTCATGGAAATAGCGAATCCGTTGAATGTTATCTAAGGATTCTTCTTTTTGGTTTTCTTTTATAAATGATAACAAAGCGCCTACAGCAGATATATCTAATGGTCGATCTTCTAGATCAAAACCGCTTAAAGTTTCAACGTCGAATTGTTTTTGTAAAGTTTCATATGCATTTTTGAAAAGAAAAGAAAATTGAGTGTGTTCTTTAATAATCATGCTTGAACTTTCCCTTAATTGACCCATAAAAGAAAAATCAGATAATAAATCTTGTGGAAGAATGCATTCAACTGGATAATTCTTAGCCACAAAGGAAAAGAGATTTAAAATTGCTTGTTTTCCAAAAAATTCTGCCGCAATAAAATCTGCACTTGATATATCGATTATTGCGATACCATAATTTTTCTTATCTCTAAATATAGAACAAATGTAATTTGCGGAATTACTATCTAAAAGATTATCGTCCACTATGGTTCCTGGGCTTAAGACCCTTATAACTCCGCGTTTTACGATTCTTCCTTTCGCTTTTTTTGGATCTTCTAGTTGCTCTACAATAACAATTGTTTGGCCCTGTTTTACCAGTGTTTTAAAATGTTGGGTAGCTTTATGGGGAATTCCTGCAAGTGGATGTCGACTTGGACCAGATCCTCTTTTGGTTAGTGTTAATCCCAATAGTTTAGAGACATTTATAGCATCATCATAAAAGAATTCATAAAAATCACCCATCCTATAAGCAAGGAGAAATTCTGGGGGGTATTGTTTACGGATGGAATACCAGTGTTTCATCATTTCGGGCATTTTACCTGATCTGTATAATTCTTCTGCGCTTAATGTTATGTCTTCCTTTTTTTCTGATATAGTTATATGAATCAACCCAACAAGGATATATAAACTGTGTATATGAACAAAATAAAAAAAAGTCCCTATTGATAAATTAATAAATTTTTGTATCATCACTTGAAACGGAGAAATTTCAATATGAAAACTAGACGAGACCCATTTTTTGAAGAAATTCACGCGCACGTTTTTGCCTTTTTTTTAAATTCCTTCTTTTAAAGATGCTTAATTTTGAAGGATCTTGTTGCAGGAGTTTATGTGCTTCAATTTTTAGTTCTTCAAGTTTATTTAATTCAATTAATTGGTATTCAGCAATGCTATATTGTTCAGGGGGCATCTCATTTAATTTCCATTTAACAAAACTCTCAGAAGATTCTTTGATTGAAGGAAAATCTTTGGTTTTTCGCTCTTCAACTTCATATGCATAAAAAATTGGAATGATATCTTCCAGAACGACATCATTTAAAAGAGTATCAAATGAATTCAGAAATTTCAAATAAGCATCAAATACACTTGAGTCATCAATTTTTTTATTTTTTCCCTTTTCTTTTCCTTTTTTGATGCTCGAATGAGTTTTAATAACGGTCAATTTATTTTTTAACGGTAAAACGATTGTCCTTGAAATACGGGGTTTTAAATGATATTTAAATTCAATAGAATTCTCTTTTTCAACATTAGGGATATACCAAGAGTGCTCCAGACCATCTTTCATCGTTCTATTATTGGACTCTACTTCTGGAGTTTTCCCATTAAGGGTTATCTCTGATATTTCATAATTATATGGTATAATGTCTTGTATAAACGCCTCTTCAATGGGATCTTCTGATGAATTTTCTATTGTATTTATCACAACGTATCCGATGGAACCAAAATCTTCTGGATTATTAACATCAAAATCAATATCTATATCTCGGTGAATTTCTGTGGCTTTACCAGATTGATGATGGATCACAGATTTACTTTTTATGGATTCTTTAACTTCTACAGCGTGCTCTTCAAGAACTTGATTGGCTAAATCCTCCATATTTATTAAATCATAATCTATTTTTCCAATTAAATCCTCAATTGGAATGTTTTCCATTTCAGGTGCTACATTATCATCAACATTGATGATATCCTTAAGTTCTCCAATCATAAGTTTAACAGATTTATATTCTTCATCTTCCTTTGAATGTAAATCTTTTAAATTCTGCTCAAAGTCCTGCAAATATTTGGAAAATTTTTCTTTTAAAACTGGTTTACCAAAATCTTTAGCCAATTTGATTATAATTCGGCAGTTTATTATAGTTGAAAGTATGTGTTTTTTTCCCTTCTCTTCTACAAATAACTGAATTAGTTCAGACAGGAGTTTTTCTTTCTCTTTCTCAGAATGGGCAATGGACTCTCTGTTTTCGGCTTTTTCGATTAAATTTAATTTTTCTTCGAGTTCCTTTAATCGATTTTTTTTTTTTGAAACCAGTTCTTCCTTTGAATTTTTTATTTCAGCCGTTGCAAATCCACTCATTCATAGATCAATTAATATATACTATTTAACAAATTTAGAGACCATTAATTTTTTATGTTTTTCTTTTTGTAAAACTTACTTTTCTAATGTTATGTCTTCCTTTTTTAATTGAAATATGCTAAACCAAATTAAAATCAATAGTTTTCATAACTTCCCCAAAATTTTGAAATGGACTGACATTTCCGGAAAATTTCTTTAAAAATCTCCCATATTCATCAATAAATCTTTGATATAGGATTTTTAGAACCTTTGTAACTCTGGTTTCTAACTCTTGAACATCCGCTCTACCGATTATAAAAATTGGTTTACCTTCTTCAAAATAGAAAGAATAACGTAGATGCCCAATTACAAATGATTCCATCTTCTTTTGGCTAATTTCTTCTGATAATGATTGGAGTGCAGATACAAAACCGCCAAATAAAGTCGGATTTATTGGTACATCAGGAGCATAAGAGAATATCTCAATACCAGTTTCTGTAATTACCCAAAAATCTTTGATTACCACTAACCAATTTTCAGAAGGAATAGTAATTTTATTTAATTTATTTTCCAAATCAGATAATAATTGCGAATAATACGCTAATTTTTCCATATCTTTTGAATCTTGATATATTTGCATAATTAATTCTAAAGTAGTTTTATGCTCTGAAATTGGAACTTTTAATCGTTGATATAAGTTTAAAGCAGTTATGAATTCAAATATGGCGTTTTCAATCTGTTTTAAGCTCATTAATGTTTTTCCTAATTTTAAATGGAATTCAGCAATAGCAATAATATCGTTTACTCCATTCTGGTTTAAGACAGATATAACTCTTTGAAGGAAAGAAATTAAATCATCAGATTTATGTAAACTTGATAAAACTCGAATCAAATTTCGTGAAATTTTAATATATTGCTCAAACTCATTAATTTCTTCTGATTTTTGTAAGGCTATGTTGTAATTTTCAATTTGCTTCTCATACTTTTTAAGATAGCCATAAATATTCCCAATAATTAGAATAGTGGTTATACACTTCTTCATTTCACCATTTTTTTCCCAAATTTCAATGGCTTTTTGAAAATAATCAATTGATAATGAAAATGCTTGAGATTTTTGCTCTAAATCAGTAAAATAAGACATCCCACTGGCTTTTAACTCATCAAGAATTTTATAATACATTTCTAAGCCAATATCATTATAAAGCTGAGCTTTTTGTCCTTCCATCTTAATCCCGTTTAGATCTTTCTGACAAATTGCAATTGCCTCTTCAAATTGTTTAATTGCTAAATCTCTATACCCTAATTTACTACTAGTTCTTGCCCTAAACGTAAAAAATTGAAGTTTATTTACATACTCAATTGGATCTAATAAATCATTTTCAAAAATTTCAAACGCTTTTTTATAATTTTTGTTTTTATTATGGCAAAAAGCTAGCATAAAAGAAGATAATTCAAGATATTTCTTGTGTTGTAAATTCTGAGCAAGGATTTTTAATTCTTGGAAATATTTAATGGCTGAAATAAATTTTTCTAATTGAAACAAAATATTCGCAACTAGATAAGTTGATTCGAGAATTAGTTTAGTTTGGTGTTCCAGTTGGAATTTTAATAGAGATTTACGAATTAGCGTATATGCTACCTTTAGATTTTTGCTCTGGTATAGATGAACACCCCGTTTGAAATCTTCAACCGCAATTGTCAATGAATATGATGGTTCCAATTTTTCTTCGGTATCTTCTTTCATTAGTGATAATATCAAATAAAAACTCACTTTAAATTTTGTGTCACGATTTTGTTAAGTTCTCACAAAGTGTGTGAACGCATTTTAATTAGCGGTATTTAACCTAATGCAATAATTATGTTATAATAGAATTTCCAATATTTTCCTTTAAACTACCTTAGACTTATATATTTGCTGACCCGACAATTTAAATCAAATAAAAAAAAAAGGAAACATTTTTCAAACTCCTATCCAAATAATAATATTATGGCTGAAACACCAATACCAACTGAAAATATTGTGCCAGAAAAGAAAAAAAAAAGAAAAAATTACACGGATTTCCAAGTGTAATGTGGGCTCAACTCTCTCCGCTTAATGAAAGCGAATATTTTAAAGAACAATATGGAGAAGATAATTATACTCTCTTACTCACAGCTACAGATGACAAACGTGCTGCAATTGTTTATGTTAAAGACGGAACTATAAAAATTGAACAAATAAAAAATAAACCTGAAGAGTTGAAACCAGCAAAGAAAGCATCAAATGGAGGAATTACCGCAGATATCGAGACGTTCCTAAAATTCGGAATGGGAACTGTTAAGCCAATTCCCGCAATCTTGACCGGTAAATTAAAAATCCGAGGAATAGGAAAAGTATTGAGGTTCAAGAAATACTTCGGAATACTTCGCCGCATTAAACTAGAGAAAAAAGCAGCACTAGAAGCTCAAAAATAAATTTAAATGTTGATAGATATTTTTTCCCCTTTTTATTTCTATTCTTCATTGGGTTTAATCTCTTACAAATTAATTCAGAATTCAATTATCTCATAATCTTGAGATCCTAAACCTATAGATTCGCCATATATAAACTGCAGTTCACCTTGAGTGGATTCATGAACCCCTTTAAACTTATCTTCCCCAGGTTTTAGATTAGATATTAATTGTGTATCTTTTAATCCTTGCTGATTATTTACCATATCATAGCTTGCTTTATCAATTGCAACGGGATCAACAGATGCTAAAAACCCAATATCCCGAACAATGTATTCATTACTAACTCCGAAACAATCACAATCGGGAGTGATATTGATAAGAAAATTGAAAAATCCGATTTTCCCCTTCTTAATATTCCAAACCCCATAAGCATATTCAGTCATTCTTTCAACAAATTCAGGGATTTCAGTTTCCCAATCCATGGTAATTGCTTTTTCAGGGCAATTTTGGATACATTCTCCGCAACCTATACAATTTTCAGAATGAATAACCGACTTTCCATCCACTAACTCTATTGTTTGAACAGGGCACACTTCTACACATCTCCCGCATCCAATACATAACTCCTTATCAACAACAGGCCTTACGCTATGTTGTTCTTTTTTACCTGCAACCGGAGCACAACCCATTCCGATATTTTTAATCGCACCCCCAAATCCAGCTATAATATGACCTTTGAAATGAGAGGAAACAATCATGCTGTCAGCATGGTAAATGTCAGTGGCAATTTTTATCGATTTGAAGTGTTTTTTAGAAATGTTAACTTCAATAAAATCTCGACCTTTCAAACCATCGGCTATAATTATTGGTGCATTTACAACAGAATGGGCGAAACCATGTTCATTTGCAACGTTAAGATGCCCTACTGCATTATTTCGAGGACCAGAATATAACGTTGTAGTATCTGTAATGAATGGATCCCCACCTGCTTCAATAACCTTATCTACTATTGCCCGAACATACCACGGTGCAATAAATGATGTATTACCCTTTTCTCCGAAATGTACTTTCACTGCAGTTAAATCCTTGGGAGAAATTAACTTTTTAAATTCAGCTTTATCAAATAATCTTTTAATTTTAGAGATCAAGTTATCTTCGAATTCCTCAATATGGAGATTAGCAAAATAGACTTTACTTTTCATATTAGGTATTAGATAGTAGATATTATTTTAATTATTTCGCCTTCTTTTAATTAAATATACTGATAATACTACTAAACCAGAAAATCCTAAGCTTGCAAGAATTATATAAATAATCCCTTTTGTATCAAACTGTATTTTTTTTAAATCATCAAATTGATCATCACCAGTTGAATCTAAACCAGGAACATTAGCTGGATTATACGGATTTTCATCTGCCCCAAGAATAGTTGAATACTCGGGAATGATCTCAATTTTTCCATTTGCTTCAGTAGTTGATGTTGGATCTTTAAAATAAAAATCTTCCTGTAATAACACACCCGTAGTGCTATAGTAAAATGTTATTTCAACAATTTTGACTAATATAATAATCCGGATATAAAAAGCAATATTAAGAGAATAACCAGAAGGGCCAATTGAGAAAACAATCGTTATATCTTCTTCCATTTCATAAAAATAGTCTTGCAATTCGCTTTCTGAATCAGTAAAATTGGTTCCTATTGGTAAGATTAAGGTTAAAATTCTTTCCGAAGCAAAAAGATCTTCAGATATATCCCCAGTAAGAGTAGCATTTGAATAGGCAACATCAATGTCTGTCTCATTAAATTCAGTTAAATCTTCAGCAACATAACCATTATAATATATTATAAATGAATTAGAATTCTCAACAGTTTTGTTTATTTCATATTTTGTATAAGTAGTTTCATTACCAAATGTCATTTTATACATTAAAATATCCCCTTCATTTGCAGCGATTTGAAAACCAGCACCAAATGAATTTCCAACTGTTTGACAAAAGATTGATATTATAATTAGTATGCAAAGAACTGTAGCTCGACCTTGACTTTTTTTCAATTTTAAACGATTTATAATAAACACCTTATATTAGTTTAATTATTGAACATTAAAATTTATTATTTTTCAATTCAACAAATGGATTAAGTCTTTATTTGCTTGTTCCCCACTAATCGATTTTCAAACCCATCATTAGAGCGTCATAAAATATTTCGTTAATCTGAAGCTCCCGCGAAATTTTACCTTCTTCAATGAATCCTAATTGTTTGTATAGTTTTATTGCTCCCTTATTATCAGTCCTAACTGTTAAGTCAATTTTCCGAATAATTTTAGATTGATGAGCCCAGTCAATTAGAAATTTCATCATTTCACTTCCAATCCCTTGCCTCCAAAACGGTTTTCTAACTGTAATTCCTAAACCAGTTAGATGTTCCATACGTTTCCGTTTTCCACCAGCTAAACTTGCAATACCTACTATTTGTTTTTTAATTAAACCTAAAATCATTATGGAATTCTTTGAATCTCTTAATGATAGTAAATAACTTTGCTCTCGTTCAAATGTCATCCCAAATTCCCCTGGACCATAACTGATATTGTCTGATTCACCTGACACTTTATCAGCATATTTTAAGATCTCTTTTGCATCTTCTAATATTGCTTTCCGAATAATAAGTATATCCCCAGTTTTTAAACTGATTTTTTTCATGGGTAGATTTAAATTACAAAAATTAATTTAAAACTTTTTTCAGTTCTTCAAAGGGATTAAGTCTTTAATTGTAGGAGAAGGGATTAACTGTAAATTTGATATTTTAATATCTAAAAGATCCAAAAATTGATCTAATTTATCTTTCAACAATCGACATCCTAAAGCATTAGAATGACCACCAGCAGTACCATCAAATTTCTGCACAATTGGAGGAATTATTATCTTAAGATCAACTAGATTTCGTCCACGAATTGTTATATCTACTAAATCGGGTTTAGATTTAAGATGTCGAATTGTTAACCCTAAATATCTCCCAGAATGACCTAGTATCCAATAAGAAATTTTTGATCTCGAACCGAAGGGTGGATTGATTATATATGCTAAATTCTTACGCGTTTTATATAGTGTTATGATTTTTTTTCGAATCTGCTTCTCTCTTCTGCTAATTTTTAGTGCTCCTTCAGCCAAAAATTTTATATCACATGGAAATTCTCCTTTACTTAAACGATTGACTACATTTCTTAAAGTATCATATCTTGAACCACTATTTGATTTCATCAGACCTTGTGCAAGCAGACCAGCATCTAAAAACAATGATCTTCTCTCATAATGATGCAACATCTCTTGCATTAAGGGAGTATTATCAAGGTAATCACAAATACCACCAAGTAAAGCAATATGATCGGCATATTCAGGTAGGTCATGATAAAAATAGCGATATACAATCTCAGTCGCCGAAACTTTTTCGTTATGGATGTTTATTACTGCAGGAGGGAGCGGTCCCGGCATTGAATGATGGTCAAAATAATGAATGGAATAATTTTGAGAAATTTTTTCTAATCTTGAGTAAGTCTTATTGTAAGACCTCTTATCCAGAGCGATATCGCATATAATTAGATCATCTTCTACTCCTTTAATATCATGGCCCAGACCGGCGGGATGAGTGAAGAAGACTCGGGCATTTGAATATTTTTTGGTCATTTTAATAAGAGCAGCGGAGCATACGCCATCAGCATCAAGATGAGTAAATATTATTGTCATGAATAAATTAGAGTTTTCCTTTCTTATAAATTAAAAATTCTATCACGAATAAGAAAGAAAAAAACCTCAAAAAAAAAAAATTCAAAAAAAAAATTTAGAAAAAAAGATTTATTTCTTTTTCATTGCAATTGCGAGAAGGACTATCCCCAATAAAACTACAACACCACCTGAAATCATAGCAGGAAGCGTAAAATCAAGTTGTCCCTTGCATGCAGCGTAAGCAGGAATGGCTACTTCACGAATAGTTACTAACCAATCACAAACAGCATTCATTTGTTTATCGGTGAGTGCAAAATTATCTTTTAACTCCGTAAATTCAGCACTTGCGCGATCATCCATTGCTTCTACCCATTTTAGGAGGCCAGCATCATTCAAGAAGGACATGTTACTATCTTCATCCCATAATTCCAAACTTGTATTTGAAGGAATATCATCAGCTTCATCCATATGCATTTCAAAACCAGTCACATTCTCATCCCCTTCACACAATACGATATCTTCTTCATCTAATAAATTGACTGTCCACTGGGCTAACAATAAGCGTTCATAAACATCATCATCACCTGTGATACCAAATTCTGATTCCACCCCAACTTTTACCATGGATTCAAAATCACCAACATACCAGTCAAGGAGATCGTCCATAATATCTTGATCAATACCATTTGCCGCAATTAAAGCGAGCTCGATGGTAGAATTTCCTTCAGCAGCTGCAAACCAATCTGCTGCATCCCCATTAACTAATGAATCTGGATTTGTTTCATCCCATAGATCTAGAATCTGTGTGAAATTCTTGAAATTTGCACTTCCCACTTCAAATCCAGCAGCTAGAGGTTCCATTTCAACCAATCCACCTGGTAGCAACACTTTAGTTGCCCATTGAAGTTTGATAAAATCTAAAGCATTATCAACTCTACATGCAGGAACTGGAAAACCAACTGTCAAATATAACATAGTGGGTACTAATGGAAAGAGATGACCCTGAATATATGCCGCAACCGCGCCTAATTGTGATGCAAAGTCTGCACCACCATATGCAATTGAAAAACCATCTGTGTATGGAGATCCAAGTGTAGCTGCTGTCACATATCCAATAAGAAAACCCAGTATTCCTGGAGTACCATCACCCATATCTAGTTGAATAATTCCTCCTGTACCTGCTGTGGCATTACCCAATAATATAGTATTAATCATATCTGAAGTATAACCCAGAGATGCTCCAGTAAAATTGGAAATACC
>JAUWOE010000130.1 GCA_030612265.1 Promethearchaeum sp. | reverse complement strand
AGTATTTCCCGAAGAGAAGCAGAAATAGAGAAAAATAAGTTTGTGAGTATTGTTAGAGATTCAAATGATGCTATTATAGTTTCAGATTTGAAAGGTACAATTACAGGTTGGAATAAAAGTGCAGAGATAATCTATGGTTATACAGCAGAAGAGATTGTCGGGAATTCAACGATATTGCTTATTCCGTCTGATCGAATTGATGAGAATTCGTTCATTCTTAGTGAAATAAGAAAAGGAAATCATATCGATCATTATGAAACTAAGCGTTTAAAAAAAGATGGTAAAATTCTTGACATTTCAATTACTGCATCTCCGATTAAAAATTTAATTAATGAGGTTATTGGTTTATCAACAATTTCACGTGATTTCACAGCGACAAACGAACAGCAAAATTTGTTTAAAGAACAAATTTTAAAATCTTCGCAATTTAAATCTGATTTCATGGCCTCCATGTCTCATGAATTAAGAACTCCTTTAAACAGCATCATTGGTTTCTCGGATATTCTATTAGAAAAATTTTATGGTGATTTAAATGAAAAACAATATCATTACGTGAACAATGTTAGATCTTCTGCAGACCATTTATTGGAATTAATAAATGATATTCTAGATATCTCAAAGATAGAAGCGGGAAAAGTGGAATTGAGTATTCAAGATATCAAACTTAGTAAAATAATAAATATGGTAGAAATCATGCTTAGACCTGAGTTTGAGAAAAAAAAATTAAAATTTGAAGTTATTGGAGGAGAAAATAAGAATTTAATTCAAGCAGATTCTGTAAGACTTCAGGAAATCATGTTTAATCTATTAAGTAACTCTGTTAAATACACAAAAGAAGGGGGGATCACTCTTGAAATTATTGAATCCGAAGATTTTTGGACATTTAATGTAAGAGATACAGGGGTTGGGATTAAAGAGGAAGATTTTGATCTAGTGTTTCTAGAATTTAAAAGAATTAATTCCGATTTTGTAGCATCTATCGAAGGTACAGGGTTAGGATTATCGTTAACCAAAAAATTAGTCGAATTACATGGCGGAAATATATCATTTACTAGCGAATTTGGTAAAGGTTCAACATTTACTTTTACCATTCCAAAAATAGATATTTCAATAGAATGAAATAATTTGGGGATTTCATGTGATGGAACAAGAGAAAAAATATATAGAAATTATTGATACGATTGTTATTGCGCTTGATAATAAAGGAAAAATAACTTTCCTGAACAAAAGTGGGTATAAAATTCTTGGATATAAAGAGGGAGAACTGATAGGAAAAAATTGGTTTGAAACCTTCATTCCTAACAATATTAAAACGGATGTTTATGATGTATATAAAAAATTAATGAAAGGAGATATAGAACCAGTTAAATATTATGAAAACCCGATTATTACTAAAAACGGGCAAGAAAAGATTATCTATTGGAAAAATACTTTTTTGACCGATAAAAGAGATAATATAATTGGGATTTTAAGTTCAGGAGAAGATATAACTGAACGCAAGAAAATTGAAAAAAACATTATAAAATTAAATCGATCATACAAGATGTTAAGCGAAAGTAATTTATTATTAACAACTGTGGATAGTGAGATAGAACTATATCAGAAATTATGTACGACCATTGTAGAAACTGGTGGTTATCGTGCAGCTTGGATTGGGGTAGTACAGCATGACAAAGAAAAATCTGTTCTTCCTGTAGCCGATACAGGATTTGAAAAAAGGGATCTTGATAGTTTTAAAGTTTCATGGGCAGATACAGAAAGGGGTCAAAGTCAAACTGGTATATGTATTCGAACAAAAAAATATTGTATTGCTAAAGATATTGCACATGATCCTAAATATAGACCTTGGCATGAAATGGTGACCAAACACAAAATCTATTCTGTGATTGCTCTCCCCATTACAATAGGAAATGATGTCATTGCCTCGTTAGGCGTACATTCGGTTGAAAATGATGCTTTTGATCAAGAAGAAGTTGATTTATTATCGGGTATGGTAAAAAACTTATCTCTCACGATTGAAAAAAAGCGATATCTTAAAATCACTCAAGACAAAATAAATCAAGAACGAGAATATTTCATGACCATCTTTAGTGCCTTTGCAGATGGAGTTTATATTGTAAATGAGAATTATGATATTCAATATGTAAACCCTATTCTTATAGAAGATTTTGGTAGTTGGGAAGGCAAAAAATGTTACGCCTATTTTCATAACAGAGAAAGTTCCTGCCCATGGTGTAAAAACCAACAAGTTTTCGCAGGAGAAACGGTTCAATGGGAATGGCATTCTGCTAAAAATAATAAAACTTATGATCTATTAGATACTCTACTTATTAATCCTGATGGAACAAAATCAAAATTAGAGGTTTTCCGCGATATTAGCGAACGTAAGATAAATGAACAGAAATTAAAAGAATCTGAAGAAAGATATCACAATCTTATAGATAACTTGATGGAGATGCTTATTGTAGTAGACAATGAAGGAGAAATTCTATACGTAAACTCGCGCTCATTCGATTTATTGGGTTACCAACCAGAAGAATTAATTGGAAAAAAATTAGTTCCAAATCTTGTTAATATTGAAGATTTTCCATTTTCACACATTGAATTTGAAGATTATGAGCAAACCTTAGGTCAACGATTTATTGAACATAAAATGAAACATAAAAATGGACATTCTATATTAATTTCTGGAAAAATGGTCACACGTATGAATAAAGATAAAATTGAACATGTAGGTTTATTGAGAGATATCACTCTGGAAAAAGAAGCGGAGAAATCGCTAAAAATTAAAGACCATGCAATTGAATCATCAACTAATCCAATTATAATGGTGGATTCTAATCATATTTTGGAGTATGTAAATCCAGCATGGCTTGAGATGTGGGGGTATGGCCATTCGGGAGAAGTTATCGGGAAAGACATGAGAGATTTTATTCAAGAGATTACAAAAGACGCTTTCAATAAGAGATTTAATGAATTAACGGTAACTGGAAAGGCAGTTGGAGAAATAATTGGAAAGAAAAAAGATGGAACTATTTTTCATGTTCATTGCACGAGCAGCACTGTTTATGATGATCAGAAAAAACCCATTCAAAGAATGGCATCCTTCATAGATATCACAGATAGAATAAAAGCTGAAAATTTGAGAATGGAATTTAACAAACGATTAGAAGAAAAAGTTACCATGAAAACACTGGAATTACTCAAGGAAATTACAGAACGTAAAATTATAGAGGGAAAACTAAATAATGCTCAAAATATAATGAAGTTTCAAATTAAGCAACTTCACTGCTTGTATGGAATTTCTCACATTCTGTCGATAGCAGATGTCTCTATTGAGGAAATACTCAAAAGTATTCTTTATTTAATTCCACCAACCTTAAAATTTCCAGCTTTGATAAATGTGAGAATAGAATATGATGGTAAAGAGTATAAATTAGATTTGTTTAACGAAACAAATTGGAAATTATCTGTTATGAAATATATTAATAATAAACCATTGATAATTGATGTATTTTACGATGAAGATAAAAAATTTCTAACTGAAGAAAAAAATTTATTGAACGAAGTTGGAGAACGTATAAAAATCGGAATCTTAAGACGAGAAACAGAAAAAGAGAAAGATATATTAGCTGATATGGTGAAAAATTCACCCGATGCAATATTTACTATGAACTATGATACAATTATCACTTCATGGAATAAAGGTGCAGAAAATATCTACGGGTATACCTCTAAAGAGATTATAGGTAAACCTATTCACTTCTTAATTCCAACCGACCAATATAATAATGTCTTGGAAATTGGCAAGAAAATCAAACCAGGCAATAAAGTTAATCATATTGAATCAAAGGGTTTGAATAAAAACGGAAAAATCCTTGATATCTCTGTAACCGTGTCCCCTATTAAAAACTCAGAAGGAAATGTTGTTGGATCGTTTTCAATTGCACGTGATTTTACTGAAACAAATGAGCAACAAAAACTATATCAGGAACAATTACTAAAATCCTCGCAATTTAAATCTGAATTCATGGCATCAATGTCCCATGAATTAAGAACCCCTTTAAATAGTATTATAGGTTTCACTGATGTCATATTGGAAAGAATTAGCGGGGAAATAAATAAAGAACAAGAAAAATTCCTCACGAACGTAAAAACTTCCGCTTTGCATTTATTAGATTTAATAAATGATGTTTTGGATATTGCAAAAATTGAAGCAGGTAAAGTGGAATTGAATGTTGAAGATGTCAATTTAAGTAAGATAATTAGTCAAATTGATACAATGATTAAACCAATATACAAAAGAAAAAATCTAAAATTTGAAATACAAAAAATTGATAAAAATAAAATTATTCGAGTGGATCGGTTAAGGTTCAAGGAAATCTTATTTAACCTACTAAGTAACGCTATGAAATACACTAAAGAAGGTAGTATTAAGCTAGAATTTTCAGAGGACGAAAATTATTGGAAATTTGATATAATAGATTCAGGTATAGGTATTAAAGAAGAAGATTTTGATCTTATATTTCAGGATTTTAAAAGGATAAGATCTGTTTATGTTGCCCAAATCGAAGGAACCGGACTCGGACTATCGTTAACTAAAAGATTAATTGAATTCCATGGAGGAAATATTTCTTTTACTAGCACATTCGGTGAGGGTTCGACATTTACCTTTACAATACCAAAATAAAAAAGATTTGAGTAATTAGAAAATTGAAGTAATAGATGGAAACTCTTGAAAATATTATAAAGTCGATTCTCGCCAAAAGTAAAGACTTGCTTAGGATCATTTGATATTTAAAAAAAAGCCAATCCTTTTCTAAACTTGATATCTTTTACAATTTCATCCAAATCATGCTCAGGCACAGGTGAAAATCGATCAAATAAATTCTGCCAGAAAACGCGCCCAGAAGTTTGACCGCGAATTTCATCTGCAAACAAAATTGATTTCCGAACTGACATCTTAGCGTCAATATAAGATTTGAATGCATCTTGGCTGATTTCATTGATTTTCCCTTGAAATTGATTAATTAGAGAAGTCACAGTTCCAATGTGTTCCTCGGGAGATGTAATTAGTATTCTATAAATCGGTTCTAGTAAAACAGGTTGAGCTTCGCGTATACATTCGACAAATGCATCATTTATCATTGTTGAAATTTCAAAATAGTTTGCGTCTTCAGGATCTGATACAAGATGAGCATCTTTAATAATAATTTTTAATTCCGACATGGGCTCTTGAGCTAGCGTGCCGTTATTGCATAAATTAACAATGATTTTAATGATTTGATCTCGCATCTCTTGGGAAACTTGCCTTTGGTTTGAATGTTTTCCTTTTTGAGATTTCTGTTTTTTCAAAGATTCTGCACTAATTTCATCATTTTCATCGTATTTAATCCCTGTATCTTCTTCCAATCGTGAAATAATAATATTTTGAAAACGATCAACATTCCATAACCCTCTGGCCTCATATTCACTAAAATTTGTTTTTTCTTTCAAATCTTTGACCCGTAAAAACTCATTTTCTAAGATATGGCGCTTAGCTCCACGAAAATATTCAACGGTTGAGGGATCCATACGCATAACCAGCATTTTTATTGAGTTTAATCCGTTGGGGCTTTTTGCATCGTGATATTTACTAAGATTTTGCACAGATTCCCGAAATACACTTGTAGGTTTTGAAACCGAAACGTCAATACCTCTTTCTTTTATAGTTTTTGCAACAATCTCTAGATGTAGTGGTCCCATACCCGATAAAAGACATTCACCGGAATCACTGCTAATTTCAACATTAATATTTGGGTCTTCTACTTTTATATCTTCAAGAATTTCCTGTAAATGACCTAAATTTTTTAACATATCGGGCTCAACTGCAACTGTCACAACTGGTTCACTTACATATTTAACAGCTTCAAAGGGTTTAGCTTCATCAATGTTTTTTAAATCAAAAATTGTTTCTCCACTGCTAATTTTCTTAATCCCCCCTATTGCAGCAATATTTCCAGCGGGAATTTCTGTAACACTTTCCATTCGAGAACCCATGAAGATACTTAGTTGATTGATTGCAGATTTAGATCCATCATTCACAAGCCATGCATGTTGCCCTCTTTTTAAAGTTCCTGAAAATATTCTCCCTGTTCCAACTAATCTATTCTTTATTTTTTGAACTTTTCCCATACAAATTACTAAAGGTCCATTAGGATCGCATTTTTGTATAGCTTTACCAATTTTACTCTCGACTTCTCCACTCCAAATTGTCTGTGTTCTATAAGATTGAGCTTGAATAGGATCTGGAATAAATTGGACAACCGCTGAAAGAACACTCCTCCAAACAGGATATATTGAAGAAATTTCTTTGTAAGTTCCATCTTGATATTTGTATTCAAAATATTGTAATGAATGATTTTTAATTTGAAGATCAGCAATAATGAACCCCCATTTATGGAGCGCGGACCCAAAAATCACGGAGCCTAATTCGGCTGATACCAACCATTTGGATTTAGCCAATTCATCCCCATACATAAAAATTAATTTATTAAAATCTTGTATTATCCGACTAAATTTTTCTTTAATCTCATCCATATCGAGTTTTAATTCTCTAAAAAGGCGATCTATCTTATTAATAAAAAGAATTGGGCGAACGGCTTCTTCTAATGCCTGACGAACAACAGTTTCCGTCTGACTGCTTACTTCTTCGACACTATCTACTATAACAATGACACCATCTGCCATCCGAAGGGCTCGGGTAACCTTCCCCGAAAAATCTAAATGTCCGGGAGTGTCAATCAAATTTATTAAAAATGGGAGCGATTTTTCAAGACTATGCTCATAATATAAAGAGATGTTTGCAGATTTTATTGTAATGCCCCGTCTTTGTTCCTCTTCAAGATAATCTAATACTCTTGCTTCACCTGCTAGGCTTTCTGCAAGTAACCCCGCTTCTGCTAAAAGAGAATCGGATAATGTTGTCTTTCCGTGATCAATATGTCCGATTAGGGCAAGATTTCTAATCTGACGAGGGTTTTCCATCATTTTCAAAATATCTTCAGTCATTTTTGCGCGACGAGACATACTTAATTCCACCACTTAGGAAATACTCAAAAACTCAAAATCAATACTCAAGATCTTCGTCATTATCAACACTCTCCAAAAATGGGGGATATTAATTCTGTTGGGTCAGATATTTCATTTTTTCAGCTAATTTATATGAGTATTTCCTATAAAATTAAAAAGTAAAATCCCAAAAAAACATTCAGATACAATTATGCGATTATGCAATTATTATGTAATTTTATAGGTTTATTCAAAGTTCATTTATAATGTAAAAGTAGGCTCTAGAACTTCCTTAATTCCTTTTTGATCCAAAATTACTCGTATCTTTTTGTATTTTATCTGTTTGTTTGGCATTTTCATCTTAAATATTATATTAAGATGATAAACTTTCGCACAGGGGATATTTATTACTTTATTCTCTTGGGGATCCCAAAATTCTTCATTTGAAATAGGATCATCTTCATATTGAAGAAAATTTTTGATATTAAAACGGATGATATCATTAATATTTAAGTGTCTTTTATGGTTCTCACTAATTTTTATAGTATGCAGTTCTATTAACTTGGAATATTTGAGAACAATTTCTGGTTTTCCTTCTCTTTCGATCATAGATTTATGACTTGCTTCCCTAATTTGTAAAATTTCATTAGGTATATCACCCCATTTTATAAATTCCGCGATTTCTTTACATGAACCAATCTTCATTTTATTATTTTTATCATATATCTCAAAAGAGCGATCTGGATAATATTTCTGAACAATTCCTTTAAACAATGCTCGAGTATTTTCTTTTATTCTATCTTTTAACATATAAACAATAACCAATGCAACTACATAAGCCCATTCTTGATCCTGAAACTGAGAAACAATAAAAAAACCGAGTAATGCAGAGAAAAACATTGCCAATCCTGCTGCAACGGAGTAAAGAAATTCTAATATTTTAGATTTCTCATCCTTTTGGTTAAGATCCAAGTACAGAACACCTTGAACGAATTTTTTTAGGATACTTTTCCAATAAACAACGCTTTTATTATCAGAACCTTTCTCAATTAAAATCTTACTATTTACTTGTTTCTTGTGATTTTGTTCATATTCAATCAAGCTAATTAGCTTTTCTCTCGTTTCATCATTAAAATTGGATTTATGTAATAACAATGTCATAAATTCTTCTATTTGGTTGCTGATATATTCATCTACAAATGAAAAAGTTTCTTTTAACTCAGCAGGGATTTGAATAAGTTGGAATTCCACCTTTAGATTTTGCATTTGGACTTGTAAACTCTTAACATCATCAATATATGAGACAAAACTTTTATAATCTGCAGGTGAATGCTCAAAATTAGTAAGGTTTGATATAAAAAATTCAATTTGATCCCTTAAATTTGACTTAATGATACAACCCATTACTCTGAGCTCATACGAAATTTTCTTAATTATCTGAATTTCATAATTTCCATTTTTTATCAAACTTAACTTAGATAATATCATATTAAAAGGCGATAATTCATTTTTTTTATTTAAAAGCCCTGAGAGACTCATTCTAGCTGTTCTAAATCTTAGATAATTGTTCCGATCAGCAAAAAACTGATCCTTAGAGTATGTCGATTTATTGATCTGCAGAGCATTTGGGATAAATAAGTAGGAAGTTAATTCATAAATATTCTTAGTAAAATTCTTCTTTATACCATAATCAAGTTTTACTTCAAAATTATAAAGATCATGCCTTTCGATTGACTCATCAAAATTCTTCAGTAAAGTATCATCATCAAATTGCTTTTTTTCTCTACGCATAATAAAAGACATTAAATTATAAGAAAGAAATTCAATTAAAAAAAGTTTATTAATGGGTTATTTGGATTTAGAATTTGAATAAGGGATTTCTATATTCCATTCTGCATCTTTTGCACAAGCGTTGAGCGTTCCACAACTTGGATACCTAGATTTTCACCAAAAATTTCGGCATTGCATGAAAATGTGTCACCAACAATTATTCCGCCAGCACATTTTGTATCTCTACATGCTTTCTCCAACTGTCGAATCTGGTTAACTCCTATACTCCGATTCCACTCTCGGATAAATACACCGTATTTTTGATTTTCATAAACTACAAAAGCGTTAAATTTCCATTTCTGGCCTGACTTACCTCTGATAGGAGACTCAGGGATAATATATTCGTATTTTCGACTGAAAAATTTTTTAGTTAATTCGGTTAAGCTTAATTCGTTATCCATCATTTTTTTGCACATCCAAATTCCTTTACCCATTTCAAACTATTTCAAAAAGTAGATCCTGAGCAAAAATTATTTACCCATTAATAAACTTTAAGATTGTAGTTATTTAAGGTTATGTTAAAATGAATGATGATGATATTAAATCCAGCATAACATCGTGATGGTCCGACCGTAATATTTTTATCTTTTTATTCTACGAACGATCCGACAAAAATCGGCATATTTATAATTATGTGTCCCTACATGCTCTCGTCCTTATATTCGTGATATACTGAAATTCTAAAATTCTTTATAGATCTTTAACAATTGTTTTTTAAGAAAAATGTGAAAATTTTTTTTAATTTTTTATTTCATTTTTTAATTTAGCAATCACCAGAACTAAAAAAATAGTTGGACAAACTCTTTTGATTTCTTATAAACATCTATATACGAAATAGTTTTCCCACGTTCCTCTATTTGTTCATAGAGCCAATAAGTAAGTAAGTCAGTTAGGTAATTTGGACCAGATCTATATCTATCACCATGAAAAATGTTATACTGAAAACGAATTTCATCATTTGAGGGATTGCCAAATCCAAAATTAAAAGATTGGATTAATGTTTTCTTATCCAATTGAGGAATTGGTTCCTTAACTTTTACCTTGGGGATCATATCAGCATGATCTTTTCCATCAAGATCGGGTATCTTTAACCAGCCTTTCATGGTCCAGAAAAGTAAAATATGAAAACAATTATCGTAAAGTTGCTGGATTTCTCGTTCATTATGTAAATTTCGCAGATTAAAATGTTCTTTTGCCAATTTAGCCCCACAAGCCCGAATAAGTTGATTAAATCGTTTTACTGGAGAAATATTCCTAGACACAGGTCCCACTCCATGAACAGCAGTCATTAAAAATGGATCTCCTGGAAACACCAAGTTGAACATGGTAAAATCCATATAAGATCGGATCATGTCAAGTGTTGCTGGATCTGGTTTAGCTCCCATAAGATATTGTTGTCTGTAATTATTTCTTAAAAACGAATCTTCTTTTGTTTTTATCAACGGGTTTCCGTATTTATTTAATGGTTCGATCCATCCCCGTGCATACCAATATGGAATTAAATATTTTATATCTTCAACTATTCCTTTATGTTTCACCAAAATTTGGTCTATTTTAAGTAAAACCAGAGTTACTTCAAGAGCAGCCATATGCCCCATCAAATACATGGCATGACCAATGTCTTTTATTGGGTGTCGTTCTTCCATGATAATAGCTTCTCCCCCTAATGGGAGATCAAGCTTATTAATTTCGTCTTGAGCAATTTTTACAATAATTTGGGAGGGTTTAGCCCCCTCTAAAACCTGTTCAACATTTTCTTCCATTTATATTCATCATCTAGAGTAAGAAGGCAATTTAGGAGTCAACGCACCTAACTGATGCGTAAAAAGATGACTCCTTAACTAATTGTGTTATGGGGTTAAATCAAGCTACCTCACAGAGAGATAGCATCCAAAAAGACAAAATAATTAAACCCCTAAATTGCCTTAATAACATTGATCTCGTTTTAGGTATAAAAATCTAATCGAATTCTTGG
>JAUWOE010000057.1 GCA_030612265.1 Promethearchaeum sp. | reverse complement strand
AAGATGATACCTAAGAGGGGCGTAAACAGGATTAAATAAAATTGTACTTGGAACTATTAAAGCAACAATTCCTTCAATTTGAACAAGTTCTAAATTTTTGATTATGAAAAGCGCGTAAATATCGATTTGATCTTTGATTTTATATGGACGATTGTAGGGTGATTTCGGGCTTATACCCCCAGTATAAGTTTTAGAGTCATGAGAAGATTGTAAAAGTACTTTGAATTTGGTTTGCAATAATTTTTGATAAGGTTTTACATCTGTTCCCCAAGGAGGATTTCCGATAAGAATATCAAAGGGAGATTCTGGAAAATAATGCTTTAAACTATCACATTTTTTAAAAATATTTCTCCAATCTTTGGAAATTTTTGATTTTTTTGTGTGATCAATAGAAAAAATTGTAAAATTAATCCGTGCGGTTTCCAAGGCAAAAGGATCCGAATCGAAGGCCAAAATTTTTGCTTGGGGCAAATACTCCGGTATGACTTGGATGAAATTTCCCGCACCACATGCAATATCTGCAATTTTTATTTGAATTTCTCCATCTCCTTCCAATTCCTCCATATTTTTTCCTTCCAATTTGATTTCGGATTGAGGATGAAATTTTAACCAATAAGACTTTGCTGAAGAAATAATTTCTCTAACAAGCCAGCTAGGTGTGAAAAACGTTCCTTTTTGATGTTTAACTCGATTTTTTCGATATGACATGGAAGTTTTAGAAGGTAAATGCAATGTTTCATAAAAATTTGGAAGAAATGAAGAATCCTGAATAAACGGAATTATTATTTCAAGCATAAATTTAAAATTTTCAATTTTTAGATAATGATCTGAAATGGATTTGGTAATTAATGGAATTTCTTTAGGATTGATTCCATATTTTTGAATTGTGGAAATAAAAATTTGCGAGAGTTTGGAACCATCTATCGATAAATTTTCATCTCTAACATTCAATTCAGATGAAAATTTCTCTTTGGAGAGCTTTTGGAGGCAAATAAAGATTTCTAAACCTAGACGAAAAATATCGCGCTTTTGATCTTCATTCAAATTATTACCATAGAATTTGATGAATTTCTTTATGAAATCTTTACTCACATTTAAATTCTCGGTTGAATAATTTTAAATCAATGCAATACCGGGTTAATTTTTTTCAGAATTTGGTAAAAATTTGTAATGAATTAAAGGATGAATTAAATAAAATTCCCAAGGAATTGCTACAGGCAAAAAAAACAGAAATAATTCCATTTAATGAAGGAAGGGGTTTAGATCTGGATGTTTTTATTGAGGTTTGTTGCCAAAATGTATGTTTAATCACCGTTTACCATAATATTTCTCCAGATTCTAATTTATCGATCTCCAAAAAATTTTTAGACCTGTTTTGGAACATTTTATTTGCAGATAGAGAAGATATCACTAAAAAATACATTGAAAAATTGAATAATTTGCCAATCAACAAGATTAAAGACAATTTTTCTCAATTTGAATCAATATCCCAATTCATTCAGACTGTATATACTCAATTTATTAAAGAATATAATCCAAATTTCCAAAAAAAGCGCGGAATCACCTATACCCCCGATTTCATTATCCATACTATGATTGAAACTCTTGATTCAATATTAAGAAGTCATTTTAATGGCCCTTTAGGAATCACATCGAAAGATCTCATTTTATACGATCCTGCAACGGGTTCACTATCCTTTGAGATTGGATTGATTTCGTATGTATTTGATAAATTTAAATCCAGAAATGAAGAAAAAAAAAAAAATTTTAAAGATTGGGTTCTTCAGAGTTTTATCAATTCATTCTTAGGAAATGAACTTAATCCACCAGCATATTTTCTTGGAAAATTTTTATTGCTTGACAGTCTAATACAAAGTGGATTAGATATCCATAATTTGGATGAAAATTTTAGTGTTTTTTTTAATTCTGCTCTTTCCCCAGACATTTTAAAAGAAATTAAATATAAAACACAAGAATCCAACAAACCACTCGTTATTTTCGGAAATCCCCCCTATTCAGTATCAAGTTCCAATAAAGATCCATGGATATATGAACTAATGAAAGACTATTCTGTTAAAGAACCAAATCTAACGCGCTTATATGATGACTATGTTAAGTTTTTACGCTTAGGTCAATGGTTACTAGAACAGCAGAAAAGAGGGATACTGGCATTTATTACAAACAGGAAATATTTAGATGGAAAAATATTTTATGGAATGCGGCAATCAATGCTAAAATCGTTTGATATGATTTATATCGTTGATCTATTTGGAGATATTCGGAATATAAAGGATGGTGGTGAAAAAACAGATACAAATATCTTTGGTATTCAAACTGGAGTTTGCATAGGATTCTTTGTTAAGAAAAATGAGAAAATTGAGAAAAAATTAGCGCGAGTTTTTTATTTGGGCATTAAAGGGTCGCTTGAACAGATAAAATCTCAATTGAATAAACCATTTGAAAAATTTCCCTTTATCGAATTATCTCCACATTCTCCAAAATTCTATCTTGTCCCATTAGAACTAGAAAATGATCTAAAAAACATTTGGAATAACCAATGCATTCCAATATATGAATGCTTTCAAAAAACCAGTCGTGCCATGATAAGTTCGCGAGATCGTTTTATGATTCACGTTGATAAAAAACCATTAAAGGATAATATCACTTCTTTAAAGAACAGGGATTTCAAACATTTGAGATCTAAAGGAAGATTGAAGCAACAATTTGATAAAATATTAGAGAATGAAGATATAATATCATCTTTTAATTTCGGCGAAATGGAATCTTCAATTATTCATCTTAATTATAGACCATTTGACATACGTCATGGAATATTTTATACAATTAATCGAAAATGCGGAAAATCAATCATTTTGGATTATTTGAATAAACCCAGCCTAAATTTCCATCCGAAAGCGGTAAAAAATATGAATAAATTAAATGATATTAATTCAGGTTATGCTTTTAATTTCGTTCAATCAATTCAACACCCGCCATTCAGCCATATCTTATTCACTAAAGGAGTTGTTGATTCAGGATTATTTGGTTATTCAACTTCTAAAGTTGCACCCTTATTGATTGATGGAAAATCAAATATTTCTCCAAAATTTACTGCAATGCTTCAAAAAGTAGTAGGTAAAATTGATCCAATTCAAATATCTGGATACATCTATGCTATATTAAATTGTGATCAATTCACAAAAAAATTTGAACCGATTTTAATCCACGAATTTCCACGAATATTAGTGCCTCTAAACTCAATATTTTTTGAAAGAATGTCCGTTTTGGGAAAAAAATTAATGCATCTCCATGTATTTGAGTTTGATTCTGAACAATGGGAAAAATACCAAAACTTCATGAAAAAAATAACTAAATTCCCTGTATCAATTCAATTAAGATCATGGAAATTTGACCTTGAAAAGAATGAATTGCAATTGATTTCTAAAAATAAAATGGACTTATTTATATTGTCTTGTTCTAAAAGGGAATGGAATTATAAGATTGGAAGCATTAAATTAATCGATCATTGGTTAAAAGCGCGAAGGTTTACGAAATTAGGAAGAAAATTGGAAATATTCGAGCTAAAAGAGCTAATTTCTTTATTGTTCGTTATCAAAGAAACTTTTAATCTAAAAAGTGAAATTAATAAAGTTTTATTGCGACTTTATGGAATATTTCATTAATTGTTAGAAAAATATAAGATATCGAGATATTTTATTTTTATATTGTAAGTAAGGTTCTCCATATTGTTATTCTAAGCGTTGTTCTTCAGCTAATATCCGATAATGATTTAAAATTAATCCAACTGTACTTAACAATACACAAATCCAGGATCCGATAACAAAACTCATCTCGTAAGACATTATTCCTAACATAAAAATTTGCGGATTGCGAGAAATACCATACAGTCCCTTAGTTATTGGTTGATTAGTAGGAGATTTTTTAAAATTTGAGAGTGCGATTAAAAAACCAATTAACCCAAAAACAAATAATAAACTTCCCAAGATAAATGCTAATCTATCTTCAGTTAGAGGAGTCAAAAATTCTAATATTGTTTTAATAAGAGAAGTGAGTTTTGCTAATTTTACAAAAATCTTTTGTTTTCTTGTCCATCCTGTTGAATCATATAAACGTTCTATTACATCTTTAGAGCATGTCTTGAGAAAAATTGCAAAAAATGCTACAAAATAATGGAATAAACCCATCCATTTAACAATCCAAACTTTATCTCTGGTAGAAACTCCAAATTAACAATCAGCCCTTACAATTGAAATTAGCCATGACTAAATATCTATGATTTTATTGGTTCGACAAATATATTAAATTTATTATGATAGAAAATATATCTTATTGCGGTATTAATTGCTTTTCTTGCCCCGCATATGTTGCTAAAAAAACGGATAATAAAGATCTGAGAATTAAAACAGCAAAAAAATGGTCAAGTATCGGTTTTGAAATAACACCTGAACAAGTCAATTGCGATGGATGCAAAAGTTCTGATGGAATACTTCTATTACATTGCAATGACTGCAAAGTTCGCAATTGCGCAATGCCTAAAAATATAATGACCTGTGCAGAATGTCCGGACTATTCTTGTGAAAAACTCGAGAATTTATGGAAAGAAATTCAGACTCCTGAAGCAAAGATAAAACTTAATGAAATAAGAGAATCTCTTAGTTAGGATACGTTTCGGAATTCCAATCCTAAATCCTTAGCATAACCAAAAACATCCTGCATTTCTTTTTTGGTGATTCTTCTATTGATTTCAGGATACTGCCCTTGCGAAACAAGATATGCAGGATGATATTGACCCATAATATTCACTACCACTTCAGGTATATTGTCTTTAATCCATTTCAGAATAGGGTTTGAACAGCACTCGACATGTCCCGGCATTACTAAATGGCGTATAATGACATTGTGGGAACCATGTTTGTAGATGTAAGTAAAATTCCTTTTCATTACATCCCAATATGATTTGATTTTTGAGTATTTCTCAGCGCATTCATTATTTCCGTATTTAAAATCGGGCAACCATAAATCGATCACATCGGAAAGTAATTCTAAGGCGCGGATCGAATTATAAAAATTGGAATTCCAAAGTTGACAAACATTAGCAGTTTGAAATTTTAGAGAAGAAATAATAGTGTGCAAATTAGGAGTTGGGTCTCCGCCAACGTAATTAATATTTTTAGCACCTTTATTAAAGATGGTTGTAGCAAGAGTGGCTAAATCCTTAGGTGTGACTTTCTGGCCTGCTACTCGTATGGGATATCTCTTTCCCGCAGTTGAAATATCCTCATTTTGGCAGAAAACGCATTCAAATGAGCATCCGCTGAAAAAAATCGTCCCTGAAGGTATTAGAGGGGGTTCCTCACCCATATGTAAGAATATAGAAGAAACATAACTCTCATCGTATACACCACAGAATCCATGTTGATTAGCTGTTCGATCGACATGACAAACATTTTCACAAAATTCACACGATTTAAGCATTCTTTGAGCCAATTCAATTTTTAAATCCAAAAAAGAATTGCCTTCACAACTTTCAAATGTCTTTGGTGGAATGGTTATATTATTTTCTTCAAATTTTTGCTTCAATTTGGAATGTATGTCCCATAATTCTTTAGTATCTTGGTTATAAAAAAAATTAGCAGGAATAGTTTTACATCTGAGATAATATGCTAATGTTGAGTTCTGAAGCAGATGATAATAATGGTTTAAATATTTCTTCAATACATGATTTGCCCAGATATTATTCCCAGAAAACATTCGCTATTTCCTTCCTTTATTATTAGAATTTTTTCTATCAAAAATTGGTCTTAGTTAAGTATATATAGAAAAAATTAGTATATAGATTAGCAGTTGGTAAAAAAAAATGCGATCTCAATACAACAAGCGTGACTTTATATTTATGTTCCACTGTGCTTTACGCACAACTATGGGAAATATTAAAAACCTTCCCGTAGCAATTAAGTGGTATTAAGTTGGCTTGAATCGCACTGAAAAAACCAATTTTATCCTAATTTTCTGGTATTTGCTCTTGGATTCTCGGAGCGATTCGATCAACCTTTCCCTTAATTGCGTGTTGAGGAACTTAATATGAAGAAAAATAATTCAAATAAGAAAATTTGAAACTATGGGCTTTTTTATATGATAATATTAGCGAACGCTCTTAAATTAAATAAATCACATCCATTTTTAGCAAGTTCCCAAAATTAAAAGAATTGGGCTACATAAACTTTAAATACTAGCATTTCTTTGAATATAAATAAGAACTAAAAATTGATATTTTAGTTCAAAACATACCTGCGAAAAAAAAATTAAACTATGTTTAGATGAGTAGAATGATATCAAATCGAAATCTTATTGACCGTTTAGACGGTAAAAATATCGGTATGCATACTTTATTGCCAATAACTTATTGGACAGTAAATGACGCAATGATTAGTTGCCGATTTTTTAAGATTTAAGAAAGATTTCGGTAGAATATCACGAATTCGCTAAACCTGAAAAAAACCAAAAACCAATATTAATATCTATCTGGTTATGGATGCAGGGCTTCTTTTCTTCTGATATTTTTACCGAGATTTTTCAAGATTAAATTGTTCAACCCGTTCTAATAAATCAAAAAAAAAATAGTAAAAATAACCAAAATAAGAAAAATAAGAAAAAAGCCATATCTGATGAGAAATCAATACTGGAGGAAAAAAAATGAAATTATTCAAGGTACAGAAAAACTTATCCTTTATACCGTTTGACTTCCCCGATCCCTTAATGAGTGAAATATTTAAATACAAATATAAAAGTCAAGGGAGAAAACACTGGGTTAATTCACGGGAAAAACCAGGAAAAAGATTTGAATTCCTATATAAGTTGGGCTATAAGATTCCTGTACTGGAGAATAGTGAAAAAACCGCTATATCTTATATGATCAATAATCTATACCGGGAAAAAGGTAGAAAATTGCGATTTCCTGCCCCAAACGATTACAATGATTTAGTTCCTCATCTTAGCTCATTAAATCAAATCCTGAAGATGATTAATCCTGGAAGAAAGTCTTTGGAACCAGGTCGTATAAGAATAAAATATAAAACAATATGGAGGGGATTACAGAAAGTAGCTAAATACGAACACAACTAGTAGAAAAAGTCAATATTTCCTTAATTTCATAATCAAAACTAAAAAAAAATGGAGGTGCATGTTAGAAAGAAAAGAAAATTGAATATAGAAAATTATAAAAAAAAAAACGTAAAAATTTGGACATATAATTTATAAATTGAAATGCAATTACGCATTTCATTTTTTTTTACTTTATTTTTGAGGTTCAAATCCCACATCCCATCGATAAATTGGATTACCCTCTTTATCTTCACCGGTTCGTGTTTTAAGATATACAACCTGAATTGGCATATCAAATGGGATTTCCTTTGGTTTATCTTCTTCTACACCAATTAATTGCCCCGAAACAGAGCATCCTTCATCCATCTGACAAACTGCAAAAACATAGGGTTTTTTACGGTTATAGCCTTTCTGAGTCATTGCTTTTGCTCCCACGTAAATCGAAGAGAATGTTTTTAATACTCCTTTTCCACTAAGTTCAAACCATTCACACTCATCAGATATACATTTTGAGCATAAACGACGAGCTGGTAAATCAATATTTCCGCATTTAGGGCATTTTGAACCCATTAACTTCTTTTCACTTAAGAAATTAAAATATTTATCCACAGTAACCAAATTTTCTTCACTCATCTTGTTTTCCTCCTAGATTTTAGATTTTCTCCTTAGTAAATATATTAACGACTACTGTTGCTCCACTACCACCAACATTGTGGGACATTCCGATCTTTATATCCTTTTTGACTTGTCGATTTCTTTCGGCAATCCCGCGCATTTGTTTAAATACTTCAACTATTTGTCCCACACCGGTAGCACCTACAGGATGACCTTTTGTTTTCAAACCACCGCTTGTATTAATCGGTCGAATTCCATCACGCTTAGTTTCTCCATTGTTTATCGCTGTAGCGGCTTTTCCCGGTTCATAAAATCCAAGATCTTCAAGGGCTGCCAATTCTGCAATTGTAAAGCAATCATGGACCTCTGCTATTTGAATATCTTTAGGACCAAGCCCGCTCATTTCATATGCTTGACGAGCTGCTTCTCTTGTAGCATTTAATCCAGTTAATAAACCCCCATTTCGATCATGAAGACTTAATGATGCACTTCCTTGCCCAATTCCACTAACCCAAATAGGATTATCTGTATATTTGTATGCATCTTCTTCAGAAGCCAAAAATACACATGCTGCCCCATCAGTAATCAAACTGCAATCAAATAACCTTAATGGATAAGCTATCATCGGATTTGATCTAGATCCTAAGAAATCATACTCATCTTTCCACTCGGGTACCGGTTTACCCCTTTTGATTGCTTTATTCTTCTTATTTTCCATTATTTCCTTTAAAGTATGCTGTTCTTGAGCGAACGGATTTTCATGACCATTTTCATAGGCTTTAATAGCAATATTCCAGAGATCCTTTGGAGTTGTTCCGTACTTATTAAAATGTGCGTTCGCGATAGCTGCATATAATCCAGGAAAAGTCGCCCCTGCAAAATATTCGTAAGTAGTGTCAGCTGCTGCTGCGAGTGCTCCGGTTACGCCTTCTGTATTCAATTCGTTCATCTGTTCAACACCACCAATGCATACAACATCATTTACACCAGAAGCAATACTCATTACTCCTTGTCTAAATGCAATGCCAGAACTTGCACAAGCACCTTCAAACCTAGAAGCAGGTTTTGGTGTTAACCCTACTAAATCTGCCATTTGAGGTGCCATATGGCCCTGATGGTTGAATAGATCCGCCGTAAAATTTCCCAAGAAAAACTCATCAATAACTTTTGGCGAAATTCCTTTATCTGTAAGTTTAACTGCATTAATCCATGCTTCTTGCCACATGTCTATTGAGCGAAGTCGAGGATAATTGATACCGAATTTCGACATCGCCGCGCCGACAATGGCAACTCTTCGATTTAACTTTTTCATTTTTTTATAACCTTATTGAAATTTAATTTAAATTTTATTTAAAATATACTCTTTTTCTTTTTCTATTCTTATTGTATATTTCGGTCTATTTTTTTTGTTTTTCAAAAAAATTATAAATGAATTTAGTCCTCTCTAATATTAGTACTTTCAGAGGCGTAATATTAATGAGTTCAAAGAATAATCATTCAAAAATTTCATTTTCCAAATATATAAAAAAGTTTCTATTGAAGAACTTTCAAAATTGAAAGAATTTAGGGATTCTCATCCACTTAAAACGATTGTATATAAAAACAATGAGATTGAATACTATTCGTCAGGATCTGGAGAGATAACTACTTAATCCTTCCAGGAGGAGCAGGAATTGCAGAAATTAACTATAATAGAATTATCCATCTTGAAAAAAGATACCGAGTAATTGCTCCTTCCTTCATGTATACTAAAAATATCACAGAATATACCGAATTCATAGAATTATTATTGGAAAAAGAGAATGTAGGTAGATTAATCCTAATGGGGGGAAGCGGAGGTGGGTTCCTTGCTCAAGGCGTCTTTCATCGATTATATCCAAAAATCGATGGTATGATCTTATCCAATACATATCCTCCAATACCAGAATGGGTTAAAGATTACAAAAAAGCCTTTTTCTTATTAAAAATACTTCCAAATAAAATCCTCAAAAAATTAATGTTAAAGAAATTAGGAGGGTATTTTAAAGAAAGCGATATCAGCCAATTACCTCCCGAGCAGCAAGATGCAATTCTACTAATCTCTGCACATCTTAATGAACTTATTGACACAAAATATGATAAAAATATTATCTTGCTCCCTCAATATAAATTAACTACGGAATGGAATGCAGAAATATATAAACCAAATTCTATTCCAACTGGAAAGGCAAAATATTGGTCATTATTGGAGATAAGGATAAAAGTTTTGAATATCATCAGCGATTAATGGCACAATATCAAAATATTAAAGAATATGTAATTCATGGAGCAGGACATATGGCGGGATTGCTCAAAAAGGAAGAATATGAAGGAGTTATTGATAATTTCTTGGCAGATTTTATCTAATTTGGTCATGTTTTTTTAATGTTCTTATAAAAAGATCTTTTACATAGGAAAAATAACAATAAAATAAAGAAAAAATGGAATATTTAAACCTTATTGCCACAATTTGTGCAAAAAGCAGTGTCTCCATCAACAGGAGTTCCGCAATTTGGGCAAACCTTCAAACTAGACGTACTTGTTTGTGAAGTTGATGACCCCAAGCCATAAGCAGACGCTGGAGGTTGTTGAGGTGCTGGTTCAGGTGAACCGAACGCGCTCGCGCTTTTTCGTTTCTTCTTGCTCTTTGGTGTTTTTGGTTTATATTCTTCATCGCCCGGTTTAAATCGGATGGCCCCTGCAAGTGCACCGAAAGCACCACCAACAAGCCCACCTTCAAGACAAGAAAGAAATATCGCCCAGAACGGGGGTAAATCCGTCAAACCCAAATAAAATCCATTGATTGCACCTGTAAATATTGCTGCTTCTGGTCCACCCGAGCTTGTTAACAATGCAGTTAGCCCGAAAATCAAAATCAACCCTACTATCATGAATCCTCCACCTAACCAAAGACCCGTATAAAATCCTTCTTTAGCGCTCCTTGAGAAAATAATTGACGTTATAAAAACAGCCAATATCCAAGGAATTATCAGTGCAAGTGCATAACCAGCATCACCAGGTCGGTAAGCAAGAATCCAGTGAACGGGAAAGATTAAAATTAAGAATAAGCCCATGAACCCGTTTACTATTATCGAAATCAGCCCTCCCGCCTCCGGACTAGCCATTTGTAATAAACCTGTTATTGCATCCCCAACATTGGTAAATAACCCGCCTGTTATGGCGCTGCCGAGATCAAAAACTGTGAAAGCAATTGCTGACATGAAAACTAAGCAACAGCTTGTGAAACAGTTAACAAAACAACCTTTAATAAATGAAGCCATTTTTTTTTCTCCAAAATTTTTTTATATTTATAAATTCTCAACGCCCATTAAATAAATTTTGTTATAAAAGAAGCGTTCGAACTTACTCAATATAAAGAAAAGAAATTCTATCGTAAATACTCTTCATTCAATTGGTATTATTCAATTCAATTTATCAAATTTATGTGATAATTATCAATTTTATATATTCAATGATTATTTTTATGGGCTCAAATCTCTCATAATTTTTGCATTGAATTCTGGTAAAGCATCGCATATCATTGTTCCCGTTCCAAGTTCCACACCTGCAAGAAATTTAAGTTTTCCCTTGCCTCTAAATGGAGTATAGTATTCAATGTGGAAATGAAAAGAATTTTCGGATTTCTGTTTCGTATTCACAAGAGCATTATGCATTGCCATCACATAAGGCATTATTTCACCATCGTCGTGAAGAGCGTCATATTTACGTACCACTACTTTCATAATTCTGGCGAGAGTTTCGATTTCATTATCTTTCAGTTCGATTATTGAGCTAAAGTGCCTTTTAGGAATGATATGGATTTCAAATGCCCAGTGTGCATAATAAGGGATGATTGCCAAGAAATCTTCATTTTCACACACTATTCTTGAATTTGTCCCATTATTAAAATCATGTTTGTCTTCTTTGTCTTCTTTGTCTTCTTTAAATTCTGGCACCTCTTGCTCCTCTTTCAGAATATCACATAATAAGCAGGAATTTTTTTCTTCATTGTATTGTTTAAATGCCAAATATTCTTTTTCGATTTTGGGGGGGATAAAGGGGAATGAGAAAATTTGTCCATGAGGATGTGTCATTGAATTGCCGATTTCTTTGCCTCGGTTTTCCATAATAAAGATATATTTCATATATTTCATTTTTTTTAGAGCTTCGAATCTTTCCTGCCATAATTTAATCAAAGCCACAATATTTTGATGTTCTAAAGTTCCAAAAGAAGCATCATGATCTTGGGAATAAAGAATAACCTCGCATTTACCGTAATTTGGGGCAGTTTTTTTGAAGGATCCCATTATTTTCTCGATAGTAAAATGCTTATTTTCATCTAAAGAAGCAAAACGGTTAGGTAATTGTTTTACAATCCATTCCCCTGAACCTTCAGGAGCATCGGGGCAAAAAGGACAAGTCCACGTTTTTTTTGGTGCGTCTTCAAATTTTTTTCCTTGAAATGGTCTCAAATTTCTTTTTGGAGCGTAAATAATCCATTCTTTATGGAACGGATCCCATCGGTATTGAGAATTATCAAAATTATCAGAATTTTCATTTACCATTTTCAAAGAAATTATATCACTTGATTATATTTTTATTTATTTCTTTTATTTTGCTTAAAATTCAAATTAGATCTTCGAAGTATGATCTACATATTATGTAAATGTTTCATAGATAAGAGGTTGTATTTTGACAATCTTTGATTTGTATTAGTTTAATTATTATACCTTTGATAGGTGCAGCACAAATGATCTTTGACTTTATAGTTCTCCGAAATGGTATACCAGTTTTTATCGAAAACTTTGACCCCAAATTAAGTTTATCAGTAGACAAGCACAAATTTACTTTAATTTCTGGTTTCTTCTCTGCTATTTCAACTTTTGCAGATTCAGTAGATAAATTAGGGCAAGTGGAAGAGGTAAAAATGACTGATTACTTCTTTACCTTCAAACGCATTAATATTGAAAAAGCAGAAGTATTATTTATATTAAGTTCTGATAAGAATTTACCAAAAAACATCAGGAAAATCATAATTGAGGAATCATCTTCAAGATTTATATCTCTGTTCGAAAAAGAAATGATAAATAATTGGGGTGGTAAGGTAGAACCATTTTTGAAGTTTAAGGATGTGCTAGTTAATATTTTAGAGAACATTCTAAAAGAAGTTACCTATGAAGAAAAAGGGAACAGAGTAATACCACCTCCAATGGATATCAAACTCGAAGAAAATAAAGAACTTCTTGATAAGACAAGGCTAATAACGAGAAGATTTAATAGATACAAGACATTACGCCATTATCAGCAAAAATTTGAAATCATGTCGAGCCCATATGTTAAACAAATTAATAACCAAGCAAATGATTTACCTTGGGCATCTCCTAAAGCCTGGACAACTATTTCAACACCACCTTCAAATAACTTTAATATTTCATCAACTCAAAATGTCTCAAATTTTGAAAACAGTTTTCGACCGCCTAAAAATAATTTGAGTTATAAAAATTCAGTAATAAAACCAACAATCAATTATTCTTCATACATTAATCCTAAAATGCAGTCGGAGGGAATGTTCACTAAAGATTCATTAAATTATACGGAGAATAATATTCATACTTCGGTTTATGATATTATTCCTTCAAAATTTGCAATTACTGCAGGTGAATTTCGCATTAAATTTAAAGAAAATTTCTGGTCGAAAGTCTTATTTGTAGCAATTGATGGCCATAAAACTGTAAATGAGTTAGCAAAGGAGATGGATTCCAAGCCGATAGATATATTACAAGCGTGCCAGAATATGGTCAAATCAAATTTGGTTCAATTTAAAAGATAATTACTTCATTTTTTCATTTTATTTTGTTATATTATTTGTTTTTTTATTTAAGAAAGTAGAGAAAAAAAATTTCAAAGCATAATTTTAATCAAAATCTCTATCGCGTAATTTTCGGTGTAAAATTTTGCCCACATTAGTTTTAGGTAGTTCGTCCTTGATAAATTCCACTTCGCGCGGATATTTATAAGCCGCCATTTGCAATTTAGCCCAATCAATTATTTCAGCTTCAGTAATTTTTCCAACGAATTCGGGTTTTAATGCAATAAAAGCTTTAATATTTTCTCCCCCAGTTGCTGGATCGGGGATTCCTATGACACCACATTCCAAGATGGCTTCATGTTCAAGAAGAAATGCCTCAACTTCATCTGGATAAACTGAGTGCCCTTTATATTTTATTAAATTTTTTAATCGGGTTTTAATCACTGTATAGCCTTCTTCATCCATTAGAGCCCCATCACCTGTATAAAGCCAACCGTCCCGAATAGTTTGCTTATTTACCTCATTTTTTTTGTAATAGCCTTTCATTATTTGAGGCCCTTTAACACAGAGCTCTCCCACTTCATTAATCGGTAATATTTTAGTTCCTGTTTCGATATCTACAATTTTCATTTCTGTATTTGGAAATGGAAGACCAACAGTTCCGTTCTTAAATCGGCCATCTAGAGGATTTGAATGTGTCACTGGACCTCCTTCAGTTAACCCGAATCCTTCTCGGAGTTTTGCCCCAGTTAACTCTTCAAATTTATCTTGAATCTCTTTTGGTAATGGTCCCGCCCCAGAAAGGCAATACTTAAGAGAAGTTAGGTCATAATCTTTTACACTGGGAAAATTATTAATATTGTTATAAATAGCAGCTACTCCAGGGAATAAAGTAATTTTATGTTTAGATATTTCTTCAAGTAATTCTTCCGCATCTCTTGGGTTAGCAATAAGGATTTGATTAGCAGCAAGTCTAACAGCTAAATTCATGCAAAGCGCTTGAGCATAAATGTGGTATAAAGGAAGTGCAGTTAACATGACTTCTTTACCCATCTGAGCTTCTGGGAACCATACTTTCGATTGTTCAGTATTCGCAACGATATTTCTATGAGTTAACATTGCACCTTTTGGCAAACCTGTTGTACCACCTGTGTATTGAAGACAAGCAATATCATTTTCAGTATCAATTTCCACTTTTGGAGGATTCGGTTCAGTTTTTGGAATCATATCTTCGAGAAATATTGTTTTTTCATCTGTAGATATTGGATCTCCTGATACCGTTGGATCAGGAGTAAACCATGGTCCTAAAGAACTGTAAATAACTTTTTCTACGCATGTATCTGGGATAACTGGATCTACAATTTGATTGAATCCCTCCCAAACAATAAGAAGCTTAGTTTCTGAATCATTCAACTGATGTTTGATTTCAAGAGCTTGAAAGAGAGGGGATAAAAGGGTTACTCGAGCTCCAATTCTTAAGACTGCATAATAACATGCGATACAAGGGGGAACATTTGAAAAATGTAAGGCCACGGTTTCATTTTTTTTAATACCAAGATCTTTTGCTAAATATGTGGCAATCCTATCTACAATTTCATCGAGTTTCTTGTAAGTTAGTTGGTTATCAAAATAAGTGGTAGCAATTGCATCTGGATAGTTTAATGCAGCATTTCTAAGGTTAGTATCAAGCGAAATGTTAGGTATTTCTATAATTTTTGGAATATTTTCTGGCCAAAATTTATAGTAAAGCTTTTCGTCCGACATGGTTACTCTATTTATCGAGGTGATTAAAAAATAGATCGTTAAAAAAAAAGTTAGAAATTCGCATACTGCGTTAAACCAAGACGTTCAAGTTTTTCTGGAGATGGCATTCCCGTAATTGGATCCCATTCTTCATATTTATAGAATTCAGAGAAGAGTAATTCTTGATCTGGAATTTTTCCCTCTTGTGGACCTTCTAATGGAGTTACCAAAATTTTAGGAAGTTTTTCATCTTTGGGTAAGTGCCCCATTTTTAAATTGAACAAACGTTTCAATGATAAGATTCGTTCTCCCGTTAGTTTAATTCTTTCTACATCATAAGACATCCCAGTACCTAATTCTATTAATTTAGCGAGAGCACTGGCTGCAGGTTTAGCAAATACACACATGTTAATTGATGAAAAGAAGGCGCGATATTCCATCAAACGCGCTGAATGCTTAGACATTTCGGGACTATTTTCTAAAGCAGGTATTGATTGAATGTCCATTTCAGTGTGTGCTTGTCCTAAACTCGTCTGGTACATATCACAAGCACAATGACTTGCTCCGTAATGAGGAGATAGACCATATGCAATCCCCATACCAAAACTAGAACGTGCATCATGGTATGGAGGCTCAATATGTCGGATCGTTGCAATTTGTTCGGGATCGACATTAAAATGCTTTCCAACCGCATCAGACCCTTCAGCTAACACATCCCCAATTCCTGACCGTTTCGCAATTTTTTCTAGTAATTGGAAAACATTATCCATTTGCCCCCATTCCATAGATAATCCATCAACATCTGTTGCCGTGATAGTTTTTCCATTATTGAATAAATCCATTAATAGAGATATAGCTGAACTGGATGAAATTGTGTCTATTCCCAAATCATTGCACATATAATTTGCTTTTATAATTGCCTCTAAATTTGAATTTCCCAACATAGGGCCAAAACCAGCTATAGTTTCATATTCAGGCCCTTCAAATTGTTCTTCTGGTACATTTAAATCATTTTTCCCAAGTTCAATAATGCGTCCACAACCAATCGGACATGCAAAACAATAACGTTGTTTCTTCAGATATTTTTCCGAAATTGTAGCCCCAGATACATTATCTACTTCATCATACTTAGAGGATCTATAGTATTTAACAGGCAATTCACCCGATAATGTATACATATTGATGCCGCCAGATGTTCCTAACGCCCCAAACATTTGCGCGGTAAAAACAGCCAATTGAGCTTCATTCATTTGCTTTACTAGGGCTTTGAACTCATCGGGGGATGCTAATTCTATTTTGTTTGAACCTTTGATAACTATGGCTTTTAGCTTTTTCGAACCCATCACTGCACCCAATCCTGTACGTCCAAAAGTTCTCTCTTCACACCCTATAATCGAATATTTAACTAGATTTTCTCCTGCTGGGCCTATAGTAGCAACTTTTCCTAGCTTAAATGCTTCTACTGCTTTCAAGATTTTCGTGGTTTCTTCAATTCCTTTCCCCCATAATTCGGAGGCATCCTTAATTTCAACTTTATCATCTAGTATTTCCAGATAAACAGGTTGGTCCGATGCACCATGAATCAAAATTCCATCATACCCAGCTCTTTTCATCTGTACTCCGATTTGACCACCTGTATTTGATTCAGCCCATATCCCTGAAAGAGGTGATTTAGAACAAGCAACAACACGCCCTGTGCACAACCCTTTTGAACCGAGTAATGGTCCACTCATAAGAAAAATTACGTTTTCAGGTCCTAATGGATCAGTATCTTTACTGATCTTAGATATCAAACTTGCACATGCATATCCTGCGCCTCCGAGAAAAAGTTCAGCAAGATTTTCATCTAATGGTGTAGTTTTAATTGTTTTAGTGGATAAATCAATTTCCAGAATTTTACCGGTAAATCCTTTAATATTTGACATATTTTATAGCTCCATCTTTTAATTTTAGATATATATAATACATAATAAAAAAATCAATCATTTTATCATTTGTAAAGTAATAAGCTTGCTACCATAAGAAGGCTAGAAAGATTTCGCCCTCCTTTTTTTAATTCCCATCGAAAATGCCCGAAATCATTCTTAGTTAAGGTCATCTTTAATAGAGAATAGTTTCCTGCGGAATACCACATCAAATCTTCAGGTTTGGCTTTAATCTGTATATCATAATCATCAATTTCCCCGTCACTCAGAATATATGCCCCATCTTCTATAATTAAATTTATATTAAGAAATTCAGTAGGGTAGACCTGAAGTTTGAAACTTACTCGAAGATCTTTTTGAAGTTTTTT
>JAUWOE010000073.1 GCA_030612265.1 Promethearchaeum sp. | reverse complement strand
AAAAATTGAAATTAAAGAATTTACTGAAGATATAACAAAACATGCCCCCTAACTTTTTCATCATAAGTCGCCTCCATCGATGAATTTTCTGTTATTTTTGAGGAAATGTTTATGTCGGATCGATAACTTGTAAACTTAAGACTTTAAATAAAAAAAATTTCTGTCAATCTTAATTTTTTGTAAATATATTAAATTACAAATTATGCGTGTTCAAATATTTCATCCTTTGAATCAAAATTTTCACTGCATAGGCAGCTTCTGAAGGACTAGAGAAATATGGAACGTGTTCTTGCTTTGCAAAACTAGTAATAGTTTTATATCCATTACCAAAAACCAGTAAAGGAATTATCGGTTTTTTACGGCCAGTATCATTCCAGGCACGAATTATACCCCTATAGTTATTCTCAAATTTCATTCCTAAAAAGGGCGGGTATACACCACAAGCGACTACAATATCAATCCCCGAATCCTCTTCTAACATTGCTTTCGTTATTTCATAATATTGTTTTTCTCGCGCCCCAGCAATCATATCTAGTGGATTTACTTTTTGAACCAAACTAAAAAGATGAGGACTTAATTTTTCTTTTAATTGATCAGAAAAATTTGCCAATTTTAAGCCTAATTCTTCAGCTTTATCACTAAATAGAACTCCCGTACCGCCGCTATTAGTCAAAACACCGATTTTTTTTCCTCTTGGTAAAGTTAAATAAGAAAAAGTCTTCAGAGCAATTATATATTCCTCAATAGTTTTACACATCGTTGCCCCTGCTTGTTCTACAGCGGTTTTTAATATTGTATAATTCGATGCAATCGACCCGGTATGACTTTCAGCAGCAGCCATTCCCGCGCTTGTTCGTCCCCCTTTTAAAACAACCACGGGTTTTTTAGGAGATGTTTCTTTCAATCCTTTAAAAAATGCTTTCCCATTCTTTACAGATTCAATATAAACCGCAATTACTTGAGAATTTTCATCTTCTTTGAAATAGTTAATAATATCATCAAATGAAACATCAATCGCATTCCCAATATTTGCAAATTTTGAAATTCCACAATTTTGCCATTTCATCCCATCAATAACTGCACATCCAAATGATCCGGATTGGGATACCATGCTTATATTTCCAGGAATTGGTGATTGAATAAAACTGGCATTCATTCCGATATCAACATTTTGAATTCCGACACAATTGGGACCAATTATTCTTATTCCCACACTTTTAGATTTTTCTAACATCTGCTGTTCGATTTCTTTCCCTTCTTCGTTAATTTCTCCAAATCCTGCAGTAACAATAATTATTCGTTCAACTTTCTTATTGATGCACTGATCTACTATAGAAGGGACAATGTTTGCAGGCACTAAAATTATAGCAAGATCCAAATCAACTGGAACTTCATTAACAGATTTATATGCTTTTAATCCACTTACTGTTGAATTATTTCTGGAAATTGGAAAAACTTGGGCTTGTAAATTCGTATTTGAGAGTAAATTGCTTGTAACTGCATTTCCAAACTTTTTAGGGTCGTCTGTGGCACCTATAACAGCAATTGTTTGAGGGTAAAAAAATCGTTTCATTATTTAATTAGAACCAAGAAAAAATATTAAATTTTTTATACAGAAGGAAAGAAGTATAATTTCTTCTAATAAAATGGTTTTCACTGGAAAATTCTAAATTTTGATATCAATAAAAAGCACTTCAAAATCTTAACAGTATTTACTAAATTTCATTGGTAAATTAAACAATGAATTAAAAAAAAGGTAGTTAATATATTTCTTTGATAAATACGTATTAATCCTGGATTTCTTTTGTATTTTCGGGAAAGAATTTTGGTTCAACTAAAATTCGTATTCCTGAGCCTATTGTGCCACCTAACATTCCAATAATTGCACCAACAATAAGGACAACAAGAATCAACAAAAATCCAAGCCCCGTTGAACCGGTAATTAAAACACCTAATTGATCAAATAAGATATTTGTGTTATTTCTCATAATCCCGATAATAATATAAATTCCCCATGAGATAATTATTCCAATCATTGCACTTAATGCACCACATTTCATTTTTGTGCACAAAAATCCACCGAAAATAGCAGCAACAAAAGCTAATGGCCAAAAAGGAATTAAGGTAAAGAGAAAAGAAAATATAAAAGTTAAAAATATGGCAAAATATGGAGAATATTTATTAATAATTTCAACTGCTTGTTTCATTTTATTCATCTTAATTTTCCACCTTCTTAAAGATTATAATGGATTCGATATTCGCCCATTCTTGAAGTGTTTCTGGATCTGTTGCATCGAAGTATTGCGGGTGAAATTCTCCCCTTAGATACATTTCCAATTGATCCGTATAATGGATAGAACTGGAAATTCCCCTTTCTCCGGACGGAATTATTGAAACGCTATTATTCATGTTACCAAAATCGACAATAATTCGTTCTGAAGCACCAGATCTGGAATAACTAGTGCTAACCACCCCGTTATTAAAATTGGACCCATAACTCGGATTAATCGTGTAAGCTTCACCCGAAACAGGATAAGGACCTACCCCTAATCCGGGGAGACCCATTATATGGTCAATCTGTATTTGATGAACCTCTCCCCATTTCCATGTAGAAACATTACTTGTCCCATAATATTCTTCTAACCCTTCAAGCACACTATTGAAAGCAATCAAGATCATATCATCCCTATCTTCAATTTCGGGCGTAGAGATGTTGTCAAACCATTTGGAATCAGGTGCATTTTTTGTTAAATTCTCCAACACTGCGTAAGATGGTCTACTAAAACTACCCATAGTGTTTTGTTCATCTTGGAAAGTTAGTTCCAAAAATGCTTCGATACAAACATGATAAAGCGTTGGGGCAACTAAATCTTTATCCATAAGATAATCCCAATTTTTCAGTTCATTGTAAGCAGCTAATTGAATATCAGTTTTTGATGATAAGGTATCCAATGCATCTATTAGATAAGGTGTAAAATTACCCGCGCGAACACTGTAAATATCAAGCACCATAGTTTTCATATCATCTACTGTAAATTCTTTGGCATTTGCAAGTAAATTATTTATCCGACGAGCGCGATATCCAACAGCCCCTCCATCATTAATTACAGAAACATTTGGATAATCCGGTCCAGCAATATATTGATTGGCTGATGATAAAAATCCCTGTTCAGGATTAATACAATAGGGGCGATCTTCAAAATCTAAGTAATCTATCCATTCTCCTTCTCCTTTCGAACCATTATAAGGCATATCTCCGCCTCCTGGATGCCAAGATGGAATATCTGTATCATTTCTAATCGGAACTTTAGCATTTGGACGAATTCCAATATTCCCATCAACATCTCCGAAAGCTAAATTAAGTGGAAGTAGATCCATGTATCTTATTGCTTCATCGAATTCATAAACATTCTTTGCATGCATAAATTCGTACATCGCTAAGAAGTCTAACGTGATGTTATAACTAGTCCATTTGCATGCAATAACATTTTCTGAAAAATTTTCTGGCATCGGTACTAAATCTGTAAAAACCGGTCCATGAACGGTAGATTTTATGATATATTCTTCAGGTTCTTGACCTTTTATTGGAATGGATTCTACCATGATATCATAGGCTTTTGCTTCACCCTTATATTCATAATGTGTGTCATTGATCCCGTTATAATAATACCAATCGATTAAATCAAAGGAAGCAATCGACTCGCCCCAGCCTAGGTAATCGGTATGGCCCGCAACAGGAAGAGGAACTCCAGGAACAAATACAGCATACAAATTTAGATCAGCTCCAGGGGTTATGTCAACAAGATGAGCTTCATACCACATTCCGGGCAATGTCAACCCCAAATGCATGTCAGTGCTAAGTAATGGTTTTCCGGAGGCAGTTTTATTTCCAGATATTACCCAATTGTTTGAACCAATTATGTATTCTTGTTCCATTCGTTCTACTTCTTGGGGAAATCTTTGCAACCCATCCAAAAACGATGAAATAAAATTCATTGTTTGAGATTCAGCGGTATCTGAACTATCAGGTTGTGCTGTGATTTCATCTGTAACTAATGAACTTGGAGGAATAAACTCACTGGAAGGGACAGAAATATCATCATATTCTCCATAATTTGGACAAACAGGAATTTGATATGGAGCGGGAAATCCATACAGTTCGTTATAAGAATCATTTCCCAATATCATCATGTTTTCATACCTCTGCATATCTTTATAACTCCATGTAAAATATTCTGACATGTATTTTGAATATACTAATGTATCTACAATCTCCCATGGAGCAATTTTTACATCTAAAAATTGATATTCAAAGGGTTTTTTATTTTGATTAGTTTCAATATATTTATTTATTCCATCAGCAAAACGTAAAAGCATTTGATAATTTGATTCAAATATTGGATCTACCGATGCTTTTGATTGTAAATATTTAACTGTTTCATTAGCCCAATATTCTTCTAATTTAAGAATATTAAATTTATCCGTATCAAGTGCATCAGGACCAACAATTTCAGATAGACGACCGCGCGCAATTCTCCGTACTAAATCCATTTGAATCATTCTATCTTGGGCTTGAACATATCCAAGAGCGAACATTAGGTCTTTTTCACCATAACCGTAAATATGAGGAATTCCCCATTCATCTCGATATACTTTTACATCATTTGAGAGATTAGGGTCTTCCAAAATTTCATATTCATCTACTTCAGAAGGCACATCCCATATCCCATTTCCGGGGAACAATAAATTTCCAAGAGGAGGAATCATTCCAAATGGAATGGAAAAAGCTATGATCATACCAATCGATATTACCGATGCAATTATAAGTTTAATAATTGTAGGTTTTTGTTTTTGGTTAATTTCCATTTTTGTCACCTTTTTTGAAATTACAGTATTATATTATTCTTTCATTTTACCCTATATAAAATTACAATTTACATTTTAACAGTCTTTAAAAATTGAAAAGAAAAAAAAACGAAAACAATCAAGATTACTCTTCTACAACATAAAAAGCGTTTGAAGGGCAAATATATATGCAAGTTTTGCATCCGCGACATTGTTCTTGATCAATAGAAGCTTTTCTTTTTTCGTAATTAAAACTAATTGCTGGGCAACCAAATTGCCGAACACATGTTTGACAGCCTATACAAATTTCATGATCAACTTTAACGACAGGGAGTTTAATTTTATTCTTCTTAATCAAGCGCATTTCTTGAAGAGAACACATATGTCTTGGAATAATAACACGAACACCTTTAGCTTCTACTGCTTGTTCAAATTTTTTCTTCAATCCTTCCATATCATATGCTTCATGCACCCAAATATTTTCTTCGGGAACCCCACATCCTTTTATAACATTTTCAATAAGAATTTTTGTTCCCTGTTCTTTTGTGAGGGTTATTCCATTGGAAGGATTATCTTGGCCACCAGTCATACTTGTGAAACTGTTATCAGAGATTATTATAAGCATATTGTTCCTATTGTATACAGCATTAATTAAAGGCGCCACTCCTGAATGGAAGAATGTAGAATCCCCTAGAAAAGCGGTAACCAATATGTCATCAGGCATTATTTTTGCAAAACCATTTGCCATACCAATGGATCCACCCATACACAACATAGTATCAACCGTTTCGAGTGGTTTATAAACTCCTAAGGAATAACAACCAATATCGCTATTGTTTAAGAATTTCATCTTATGTTTCTTTGAAAATTGTTTCATTATCCAATAAATATTGCGATGAGAACAAGCGGGGCACATTTGTGGTAATCTTGGAGGAACTGAAATGTCCAAAGTTGTTGATTCAGGAGGAGTATAATCTTTTCCAACAAATTTAGCAAATTGTGTAATTAAAGTTTCAGGTTTAAATTCTCCTTGTTGGGGTAAGAAATCTTTTCCATGAATCCTTACTTGTTCACCTAGACTCCAGTCATATGCAAAGGCTTTACATTGTTCTTCAAAAATTGGCTCCAATTCTTCAACAACTAACAATTCATCAACAGAAGTCATTAATTTCTTAATTAATTTTTGGGGTAAAGGATTAACTAATCCAAGTTTTAAAATAGAGACTTTATCTTTAATATCATGAAAATTGAGTGCATCAATCATATGAGCATGAGCAATTCCTGTGGCAATGAAGCCATAACGCTTTCCATTAATTTTTTCTTCACTAATTGTTAGGTTATTAAACGGAAAATTATCTGCCTCATCAGTAATTTTTTTCATTCTAAGAAGAATTTCTGTTCTTTGAGGTCTTGTTGACGAAGGAACGCATGTCCATCTATGGCGGTCCCAATCAAATTCAGGAGTGCGCTTTAATTTTAAAATTTCACCAAATTCAACATCAGCCCTACCATGATTCAATCGAGTTGTTGTTCGAAAAATTACAATAGTATTATTATCTTCAGAGAATTGGAATGCATATTTGAGCATATCCTTGGCTTCTTGAGATGTTGAAGGTTCAAAAACAGGGACTACTGCATGAAGACCATAATATCGATTGTCTTGCTCATTTTGACTTGAAAATTGACTTGGATCATCTGCTGAGACAACCACTAGTCCACCACGAACACCATGGTAACATGCAGTCATAAATGAATCGGATGCCACATTGAGCCCAACATGTTTCATAACAGCAATTGATCTCACATTTGACATAGATCCTGCATGAGCAATTTCAAAAGCTACTTTTTCATTTACACTCCACTCAACTCGTAATTCGGGATGGTATGGAACACATTTAGCTAAAGCCGGCATGATTTCAGAAGACGGTGTTCCTGGATAAGCAGCTGCTACGATTACTCCAGCTTCTAATATTCCTCTGGCAATCGCTTCATTTCCTAGCATTATTAATTTTTTTCCAGGATTATCCTGGGCTATTACTGGTATATCATTCAATTTAACTCACTCCTTAATTTTTGACCTTCTTCTATCCCTAATTTAAAGGCAATTTGATTGATTTCTTTAGCTTTTGCGGGAACATATTTTAAAATTGATTTTTCGAGGTTTTCTTCTGAAAGTGGTAAAATTCCTGTTCCAAACAGTACTCCCAGCATTATTACATTTGAAGTTTTAGCATTTCCTGCTTTTTCTGCTAAATCGGTGGCTTTGATGAAAAAAACATTTTTTGTTATTTTTTTCAAATTCGCTAAAATTCCATTAAACTCCGGATAAACTATTTTTTTAGATTGGTAAATAGAAAGTGGTAAAATGCTTTTATCATTAAGGAAAATTATTGATTTTTTCCCAACATATTTAATATTCCGAACTGCTTCAAGAGGTTCTAATGCCATTATAATATCCGTAAACCCTGCAGGAATTAAAGGACCATCGACAAGTTCGCCAAATCGTAAAAAACCTGAAACTGAACCTCCTCGTTGAGCCATACCATGTGTTTCAGCAGTTCTTACATGATAATTATCTAGTAGTGCAGCTGAAGCCAATATCTGAGTAATTCGGATTACCCCTTGACCACCTACGCCTACACTTAGTATATTAAATTGATCAATGTTCATGATTTTCAACCAGTTTCTTTTTTGCATAATTAGAATTAGAACTTAATTAATTAGTAATATGTAAAAAACTCCTATCCTTGATGAAATTATTAAACGAATTGCCTATAAATTTTAATAAACGGGGATTATAAACCCACATTAGTAATTTTGTAAAAGAAAAAAAAAAAATTAATATTATAATGGTAATTGTTCAAATGTCGATTGGAAAAATCTTAAATATTCAGGTTCAAACACAATTTTCAATCCAGGAATCTCATGTCTCCTTTGATAAAGATCAATAATGCATTCTGCAGCATATTCAATATGTGTATTCGTATAAACTCTTCTTGGAATAGTAAGTCTTACTAATTCTAACTTTGGAAATATATTATTTCCATCTTTATCTCGACCTTTACTAATTGCACCACGTTCCATACTTCTAACTCCAGAAGCTTCGTATATTGCAGCAGATAATGTTTGAGCGGGCCATTGTTCTCGTGTAAGATGAGGTAAAAACTTTAATGCATTAAGAAATATTGCATGGCCACCAGGGGGTCGTACAATTGGAACTCCTCCTTCAATAAGTAAATCTCCCAAATGCTTTACTTGATTAGTTCGATATTTCAAGTACGAAAATTGTGTGCCTTCTCTTAATCCTCTTGCAACTGCTTCCATATCTCGACCAGCCATTCCACCATATGTATGAAGTCCTTCATAAACTACGACTGAAGTACGTGTTTTTTCAAAGATCTCTTTGTCATGAGTTGCTAGAAATCCACCAATATTCACTAAACAATCCTTCTTCGAACTATAAATACAACCATCAGAATAACTCATCATTTCATTCAAAATTTTTATAATTGGAACGTCTTCGTATTCCTTCTCTCGTGTTTTTATAAAATATGCATTCTCACTTGAGCGTGTTGCATCAAAAATGACTTTTATTTTGTATTTATCACATAAATTTTTTACAGCCCTCAAATTAGCCATGGATACTGGTTGACCTCCAGCCATGTTCACATTCATCTCAATGTTCATATAAGCTATCTTTTCTGGTCCATTATCATCAATAATCTTTTGTAATTTTAGCAAATCAACATTTCCTTTAAACTCAAATTCATTTTCAGGATCATGAGCTTCATCTATAATTACATCTGGCATTACTCCTCCTGCAATATTAACATGCAATTTGGATGTGGTAAAATACATATTTCTTGGCACTATTTGCCCTTCTTTGATAAGAGCTTTAGACATTAAATGTTCAGCACCTCGCCCTTGGTGGGTTGGAACAATATATTCGTAGCCCAAAACTTCTCGAATAGATTCCTCAAGATGGTAAAAGTTCCTAGACCCCGCGTATGCCTCATCACCAAGCATCATTCCAGCCCATTGGTTATCCGACATTGCAGAAGTTCCCGAATCTGTTAGAAGATCAATAAAAACATCTTCAGATAATAATAGAAATGTGTTGTATCCTGCTAGCTGGATGGCAGTTTTTCTCCGCTCAGCGGAAACTAAAGTAACGGGTTCAACGACTTTTATCTTAAATGGCTCGATAAGATCGATTAATTTACTCTTCATGATAATTAGCATTAATAACTTTATTATTAAAAACTTTTATGATTAGCCCATTATAATGGGTTAACTAACCCACTCTATAAGTAGTGGATTCAGATAGAAAAATTTTTTATATTTAAAACCTTCATACAATTTAAATCAGCGGGGATAATCAAGTCTGGTCCACGATGCTGGACTCAGAATCAATCTAATACGATGATGAGATCTAATACGATGATGAGAAATCCAGTGCGTAGAGCCGCGAGAGTTCAAATCCCTCTCCCCGCATTCATTGAAGAATATGGACTTTTAAGATTTAAAAATCTAAAATGCTATTCTAGTTTATACAAAAAAAGTAATTCAATAAAATTTTCACTTAAATGATTCTTATGACCGAAGAAGAAAAGAAAACAGAACCCGTCCGAGTTTTCCAACTAAACGATGAAAAAGCCGAATTCGAAGAACTCGAACTCGAAGGAGGTGTACAATTATATGAAATTCTAAATGCTAAATTGATTCTCTATTTTGTTAACCCAGAAACCTATCGATCGTTCATATGGGCTGGTAGCGAAGCATCCACAAGAATGAAGTTCATCGCAGCAAATAAAGCAAGTTCAATCAGAGATCGGATTGGACCGGCAATTAAAATCCAAACAGTTGACCAAAACGACGAAACTCTACCATTTAAAATTATGGTAGGCCTCGAAAAATTAGAAACTTTTGAAGAAGAAGAACAGACAGGTCCAGCATATGAGGGAAAAGCTGAAGATGAAGTGCTCCTAAAGAACCTGACTCTTGAAAAGATAGTCCTTTTACTCGAAAAAATCGGACTTCCCGATGGATATCGGCGCGAAATGGTGATAGACGGGAACAATATATATGGATACCTCGAAACTCATAAGGAATATCTTGGTCAGATTATTAAAGAGCGCAAACTATACCGTTTAAAAGATACAATCCCAGATGGGCCATATTTAGCTAAAGATTTAATCCCACGAATATTAATTAGTTATAATAAGGTTGTTTTAACTGAATTAATTCGAAAGTTAACTCCAGAAGAATTAAAACGTGAAAATGAAGATGAAACTAAAATTTATGAATTAAATGCAAGAACTACCTATAAAACGTGATTTAAAAAAATGCCAAGTAGAAGAAAGAAACGGAGATCTCACCAAAAAGAAGAAATCAAACAGTGGATAGGATTTTCTATTTTATTGGTCATGGTTATTTCAACAATTTTAGCTTTTATACTTATTGGGAAATAATTTTTTTTTCACGATTTCTTCTAATCCAGGACATCCAACAAGCAGATTATAACGCTGGTTTAAAGAATAGTAATTGGTTGATACGGATATGGATTGACCCTGATCATCTATAAAAAATCCACCGGCTTCCTTTACAATTAAATATGCAGCAGCAAAATCAACAATCCTTGAAATACCGCGGAAGTCTATATAAAAATCCAAAGATCCATCAGCTACTAAGCAAATTTCTAAGGCGCTTGAACCCATGATTCTAACTTTTCTTGCATATTTTAGTATTATATTTTTCTGATTAATCTTAGGTTCACAAAAATCTCTAATATGTATATCTGTTCCTGCAACACTATTAGCTAACTTCTTCGTGAGCGAACAATGAATTGGATTATTATTACAGAAAGCACCCATCCCTTTTTCTGCCAAATATAAATCTTCTGTTCCGATATTAAAAACTGCTCCAACTTGAATATCACTTAAGGTTGAACCGTTTGCGTATGCTATAGATATACATGAAAACGGAATCCCGCGCTTTGCATTAGTTGAACCATCCACTGGGTCGATTATGAAAAAATCAGAGCAAATGGAAGATTTAAATTTTGAAGTTCTTTTTCTTGCAACGGGATCCCAGAAAAATTTTCCAATTTCTTCCGATATGATAACTATCGGCTCATTATAAGATTCCAATGTTTTAATTATTACATTTTCGGCTCTTTTATCAATTTCAAGTGTGAGATCCCCACCAGCACCTATAGTATGCTTCTTATTTGCTTCTTTAGTTCCAATTATACCTTTTATCTCTAGAAAAGCATTATGAATTGCAATTACAATGCGTTCCGTCCATTTGTTTGTATAATCCACATTTTAATAAATGTAACTATATTTTTGGATTTATTGAAAAAGAGCGATATTCTTTTTAAGTGAAAACAAATGAAGATCACTTATTTCTCCCTAATTTTTTATTATTCTATTAATTGACTTAATATTTCTTCATATTTCTTCATCTATAGTATTTCTTCAAATAATGATCTCTGGAAGTAAATCGCGCTAACATTTTAAGCTCCTTGATTTGTTCTTTTAAACCCCAATAGCGAATTTTCATTATTTTTAAAAGATATAATCTTAATATTTTATTATATTGTAAAAATATTGTATCAAATAAGGAAATTTACTAATTATTTAGCATTTAGCATCTAGCATTTAGCAGTTATCAAGAACTTAAGATCAAAAAAAAGAAATGCGAAAAAACTATTGTTTCAAGTAAATAATCCAGGATCTTTTAGAGATGCAATCGTCCGTATTTTCTGTTGAGAGAGTTTATCTGCAATCTCGTTATATTTTTGAATCAAATTTGGAGTTAATGAAGGGGGAATTTTTTTAAATGCAAATTCAAAATTAGATATCTCAACTTGTTCAAAATCTTCTAGTTTTTCACGAATTGCTTGCATACCCGCTTCACGCACTACATTCTCCAAATCTGCACCGCTATATCCCTCAGATTGTTCCGCAAAATTATGTAATTTTAATTTTACTTCTTCAGATAAAGGCATATCCTTTGTGTGAACATCTAAAATCTTCTCTCGACCTTTCTTATCAGGGGGAGGAACATAAACTATACGATCAAATCGACCTGGTCGTAATAAGGCAGGATCAAGGAGGTCTGGACGATTTGTACTCGCTACGATTATTACTCCCTTTCGATCTTCAACACCATCCATTTCTACGAGAATTTGGTTAACAACTTGCATACCTACGTTAGAACCACTAAAATTACCCATTCCACCACCTCGAGTTGCGGCAATAGCATCAAGCTCATCAAAATAAATTATAGAAGGAGCTGCTTGTCTGGCTTTTCTGAATATATCTCTTATAGCTTTTTCGCTTTCTCCTACCCATTTTGAGAAGATTTCAGGTCCCTTTATTGCCAGGAAATTTATTTCTGATTCAGTCGCAACGGCTTTTGCAAGTAAAGTTTTCCCACAACCGGGAGGTCCAAATAGAAGAACACCATTTACGGAACGAATACCAGCCCTTTTATATAGATGAGGGTATATTAAGGGCCATTCAATAGATTCTTTTAATTCTTGTTTAACTTCATTTAAACCACCAACATCATCCCATGCTACACTTGGAATTTCAATTAATACTTCGCGCATAGCGCTTGGTTCAACCATTTTCAACGCATTTTGGAAGTCGTCATCGTTAATAATCAAATTATCTAAAATTTCTGTAGGTATTGGTTTATCTAAATCAATCTTTGGAAGTATTTTTCTCAGAGAAGACATGGCCGCTTCACGTGCAATAGCCATTAAATCAGCACCTACAAAGCCATGTGAAAGCCTTGCATATTCGTTCAAATCTACGGAATCATCTAGAGGCATCCCTCGTGTATGAATTTGTAAAATTTCTTTTCTTCCATCGGCATCCGGAACGGGTAATTCAATTTCTCTGTCAAAACGCCCAGGCCTTCTTAATGCTTCATCAATTGAATTGATTCTATTAGTTGCTCCAATAACGATAATTCTTCCTCTCCCTTTTAATCCGTCTAAAAGAGCTAACAATTGAGCAACAACCCTACGTTCTACTTCTCCGGATACTTGCTCTCTTTTTGGAGCTATGGAATCGAGTTCATCTATAAAAATTATTGATGGTGCCTTCTCTTCTGCTTCTTTAAAGATTTTTCGTAATCTTTCTTCGGAAGCACCATAAAACTTGCTCATTATTTCCGGTCCGTTTATGGTAATGAATGTTGCGTTTGCTTCTTGGGAAACAGCCCTGGCTAATAGTGTCTTACCTGTTCCAGGAGGACCATAAAGTAAAACACCTTTTGGAGGATCAATATTTACCCGTTGAAAGAGTTCAGGATGTTTTAAAGGCAATTCTATCATTTCCCTGACTCTTTGTATAACTTCCGATAATCCCCCTACATCGTCGTAAGTTGTGATATTACCCATCGTGTTAATCGCCACAAACCCTTCTCTAATTTCAACAATGGTAGAGTTTTGGATTTGAACTATTCCTTTTGGTTCTGTTTCAATTACAGCAAATTGAACTTCTCCGATTGAAACCGTAGGAGATTTTAAAAAAGGCATCATTTCTTTTAATTCTTTATAGGGGCCATCTTGTTCTTTTCTTGCCAAATTTGAACCGGAAACATTAATTATTTCACCCTCTTTTAAGGGTTTATTTAATAAATTTAATTTTATTTGCTTTTCTGAAGAGATTTTTAGATCCGATTGGATAAAACTCAGAACTACCCTATTAGCAACCGAGTAATAACATTTTCGAACTTTAACATATTCTCCAATTGCTACACCCGCATTACGTCTTGTTAATCCGTCCAATCGTATAATTTCATCCGATTTATCTGAAGAAGGAAATAAAATAGCAGCAGTATTTCGTTTCCCCATGATTTCCACAATTTCACCGGGTTTTAGCAATAATTCTTTAATTATATTAATATTCATTCGGCACATAAATCTTCCAGCCGATCCTTTTGCAATTTCCGATACTCTCAAAGGTTTCATTTTTCTTTCATCATCGGTTGGAGCCATATCCCCTATACTCATTTTTACTTCGTAACCTCAATAATTTAGAATAGGTTATGAAGTAAAAATTTTTGTCTAATATTTTGTATATATTTCTTTGAAAAAAGTTGTAAATTGTTCTATTGATATTTGTGGATTTTTCATCAAAATTTTTAAAATATATTATGGTGTATGTTTTTAGTATGAAAAAAAATTCATTTGCTGAGATTATATTAGTTTTCATTTCTATTCCTTTTGGATTTTTTCTCGCATTTTTACCAAATACTAATTCTATATTGGCAATGGGCAACCGAATTGGTCATTCTTTTATTTTAACAGGAATAATGACCTTGATAATCAACATTTCTGATAAAATACGAAAAAAAAGTCATTCTCAATCGATTAATGAATTGATTAGTCTGGATCAAGGGATGTTTTTATTATATCCTTGGAAAATTATCAAAGACACCAATAAATTAAGAATTGAATTGGATAAACTATCTCATTATATTGTATGCTTGGTTTTTGGAGTAATAGGGGGAGCAATTACTTACATAATACTTCCAAGGATAATAAATTTTGAACCATCTTTTATGTTTTCAACACCATCAATGCTTATTTGGTTAATGGGTTTAATAGATTTTTGTGCTATTGTGATTATTTTTATTGTAATTTTAATAACAACTCACTTTAACATTATGAAGATTATTGATCCTGATGAAAATGTAATTAAAATAATTAGAAGAAAGCAATGTTTAACGATACCATTCTCAAATTTGAGTCAAATTAAAATTTTTAAAAACGAGATAGAGGGTTTTTTTGAACTATCAATACCTATTGCTGGAAACAGTGGAGATCTTTCAATTATTAAAAATTCTTTGAGAAATAATTACGTGATATTAATTCAGCAACAAATAAGTAAAGAAAAGGGGGAAGAAATATTGAACGAAATAATGTCAAGTATAAATGATTTTTTTGAAAAATTTTCGATTTGATTTTTTAATTACTAATGGAAGTCATTTCTTTTAAGAAAATTAGAAATCCTTTAATATTTATCTGTGGATTTTGTTGACCAATCAACCACTTTACAAATTTTTTTCGATAAGAAGAAATTTTCTTAGCAAAATTCGGTGAAGATAAATCTATATATTTTTTTATTTCGTTCAAAATTTCATCCGAATAGTCCTTAGTTATGATTTTATGAATGATCCGTCGAGATTCTTTATCAAATAAAGATATTTCTTTGTTCTTTTCATCAGATATAGCCTGAATTTTTGGAATAGATTTTATCTTTGGAGAGCTGTTAATTTCTTTTTTTATTTTTTCTTCTATAAATTGAAGCGATTTCTCTACAATCTCATTCATATTCTGGGACGTTGGGTCAAAATTTAATTGGGTTCTATCCCAAAGATATTTCTTTCCCGGGATATCAAATTTATTTTTAACTTCATCAATAACTTTTTGAGGAACCAGTAATCCTCTTAAATTATTCCATTTTTTACATTGCGACAAAGGTGTGGACAAATAAATAGGGATATATAATGCTCCTTTTTTCAAACATATCTCGTAAAACTGATGTCGCATTGATGTTAGATAATGAAGATCATCAACAATTACAATGTTTCCCGGCTTCAATTTTACTAAAATTTCATTATTTTTTTCCTCGACTGCAAATTTCTCATTAGTGTGGCAAAAATCCGATCCAAAAAGGCGAAATCGAATAATATCAGTGTCAATTATATGAACTTTATTTAAACCGTGCTTATTTTTTAGTTCATATTTTAATTTTTCAGCCAAAACACTTTTTCCTGAAGCAGGGAGACCAATTAAGAGTATCAAAACTGAGTTTTTTGACCTTTTTGAGTTTTTTGAGTTTTTAGAGTTTTTAGAATTTTCTAAATATAATTTCAAAGTCATTTATATTTCGTATCCCCCATTTTTTTTTGAAACTCCTTTATTATTTGCCATTTTTTTGAAGATGTATAAGTTTTAATTTCATATTCGCGCTTCATCACGTCACTTCTTGTTAAATGTGTCTCAAAATAAACAAGTTCAAGTTTTTTTCCTCTTGTGTATTTTGCACCTAAACCTTTTCTATGTTTTTCAAAGCGATTCATTAGATCTTGAGTAGAACCAGTATAAAGTGTGATATTTCCGTTCTTCTTATTCTCACATTTTAAAATATAAACGTAATATGATGGCATTTCAGTTCTTCACATTTTTGGCTTAGAATTACATATTTTATTTAAATTATAGAAACAGTTTTCCTTGAGGGATTTCAATCTTCGGGGAGACTTTATTGATAAAATCATGAAACTTCTTTTTAAGTTTTTGATCGGATTTTTTTTCAGCTCATTGC
>JAUWOE010000288.1 GCA_030612265.1 Promethearchaeum sp. | reverse complement strand
ATAAGAGATACATCTACTGGTTTAGATTCTGGAGCTGGAACTGGTTTTGATTTCGATGAATTTGAAGATGATCAAGCCGATTATGACCCAGAACTCATGGAGAATGAAGAAGAGATTAACGGAGAAGAATTAAATTCTTACAAATCGGAAATTTCAAAACAAGAACGAGAACAACAGTTACAGGCACAAAAACTGCAACAGGAACGAGAACGCGTTAAAAACCACCTTGAATACTTAAAATCAAGGACTAACACAGAAATTATTAATTTTTTGCAAGAACGCCCAAATTCCGAATCCTCTAAAGATTTAGTTAAGGAAATTGGGAAAAGGGAAAATATCCTGGAAGAAAAAATTCGACTATATATTCGATTAAAATCTATTTACATCGATAATGGTGAAGTAAAACAGGAACTGAAGGAATATTTGAATATTAACGAACCACTCTCAAAATTTATAACATATTTAAGCAATTGCACCTCAGATAGTGAGAAAGAAGCAATTTGGGAAATAATCGGTCCGGCTTCAGATTTTGATTTACATGTTAAAATAAAGATATTCTTAAAACTGGTCGAATCGAGAAAGATCGGTTATATTTATACAAGAAATCTAATCAGACGCTTAAGTCTAAAGGCAAATGAACTAAATTCGATTATAGAAAGTGAAAAACATACAATCGCACAATCCTTAGAAATAATCCTATATGATATAATAGCAAGTCAGTTAATTGCAAATAAGTCAATCGAATGGGATGATCTTCTTGATTTTACCGTAAAAAGTGAACCTAAATCAAAAAAAGGATTTATAGTTTTTTATTTAGAGCGCGCCTTCCTAATTGGGCTTTACGATCGAGTTCTTAAAATGATTGAGAATCTTAAGGAGCAACAGCAGTTAACAATCGCAGAAGTGCAAATTGAGTTGTTAATCCTGTTAAATTTGAAAAAGTATGATTTACTCGAAATGCGGATTAAGGAGTATAATGTCTTCTCAGATCAATACCAAGATTACGATTACTATGAAGAATTGATCTTTATTGCCTTTAGAAATTATTACGAACAATCTGAGCAACCGGAGCAATCAGATGATTATCCAGGAAAATTAACGGAAATATTAAAGAAAGATTCACCTTTTACCAAAAAATGGCAAAAATGGCGCCAAATAGCCCGGTTAGAGAGAGATTTAAAACGAATGCGAATTGATGAAGATTGGATAGATGAACGAGACATTCAAGATATATTATTAAAAATTTCGACTGTTTATCAGCAGGTATACCAATACACCCCTAATATCGATCTAGCAAAATTTTATGAAGATTCTCTACTTCAAGATAATATTCTATTCTATTTTGCTCCGCATTTCTGCAAGTGGTTGAATTCATTAGGGGGAAATGGCCCGAGAAAAGCAATTTTTCTATTGCGAAAGTGGTGGGAAAACCGGAAAAAGGTTATTCAACACCTTAGTCTCCAAGAAGAAGTTTTAACACTTTTGAAGGAATGGGACACGGACAATCATAGTAAATGGAAAAAAGAATTAGAAAATCTTCAGAAAAGCCGTAATCTAATAATTCAAAACACTCATATCGATAATTGAAACTAAGATGGCTCAGTAATAGAACCATCAAGTATTATGTAAATATCATGTTAGTAGGCTTGATAATGTTAATAGGTTTGATAAGTTAATTTTTTATTATTTTTCTTATGGGTTCAGATCTATTCTTTGATTTGGAAAATGATGTTGTTTTTGTTAATTATAGGGAACATTTAACCAAAACTACAGAATATGATACAATTCGAAAATTCAAATATTCTGCCCAGGATAACACAAGAACCAATAGAAAGCGATTAACTAGGCTTCTAGCTTTCTTGTAAGAGTGATACTATACCCAGTAATTTAACACCTGCAACGGAAAATATTTATTAAATAGTAGTATATAATAGTAGTATTTATTAATTTCTAAATTTAATTGTAATTCAATATCTAGTTAATAATTTAATCGAAATACTACTATTTAATCAAATTTTAGAAGGATAGAAGTGTTTGTTTTTGTTATAGGCCTAAATTAATTTTAAATAGTAGTATTAATTCTTTTATTTGATAGTATTGCCATCAAAACCAAGCAACATAAGACAACCAAAACTTCATGAACGTCATGTTTTTGAGTTTATAAAAAAACAAAATGAACCTGTTTCTTATCATGAAATACAAAAATCTTTAGAGGATACAATGTCTTCTGGAGCATATCAAGGAGCTGTAAAACGATGTTTACAATCAGGGGCTAATTTTAGAATATATGAAGGAAAGAAAATTTCAGAAAAAAAAGATCGCTTAATTCGAGTATTTTCAGTTAATCCATCTAAAGTTTTTCATATTCCAGATGTATCAGAATTACATAAATTATATCAAAAAGTCATGTCTGGTAATGTTTTCAAATTAGAAAACAATTATATCTTACCTTTAAACATGGATGAGCGAATTACTCAAATTTTAATGCAATTGGTTAAGAAATCTTCGAACCTTGAATCAATTGGGGATTTATTTTCTAAAGCCTTGATGAAATATTTAAAAGAAAGTGTTTCTGAAGGTTTGATCGATCAAGCCAAACAAAAAGTAGAGGAGAATCGAAATTGAGTTCAGATCAGATGAGAATAAAATTAGATTTAGATAAATTAGGATCAAAAAATTTGGATGTAAAAAAGAAAATAAATTCAAAGATGAAAATGGATTCTGAAAAACCAAGAGATCCCAAAAAAATATCTCCTAAATCTAAATCAATAAAAATTAACGAAAAAATTGGAGCAGAATTCATCGATTCAATCAAATACACTCATATTCCAGGTAAACTTTCAATTGAAATTGGTTATTCCTTAGAAAATCATGATGAAGATCGACAAGGGATTCATGTGAAAACCTTGAATATTGAACAAATTAAAGGATTGAAGCGTTTTCTAAATATTTTCGAAGATTAGATTCTTTCATTAAATTTTCTTAAACTTTGAGATAAAAGGTATTTTTGTATAATAGAGGGCTTGTGCAAAAAAAAATTAAAGAAAACTTTGAAATATTAGAACATATTTCTCTAAACCAGCGATCCTACCGAACTTTATTTGCAATATTATAAAAATATTTGCGAACTTATACATATTCACCAATTGCTACTCCAGCATTACGCCTTGTTAAATCAGGTGCAATGAAGAAGAAAAAATCTTTTCATGTTGTTTCAAAGTGTTTCCTTTAATGCAAGGAAAAATTTTTCCCGAAATAGAAATACATAATAATAACGTCCTGTGTAGGTTCCAATTTGTTTAGGTGTGGCGGTTTCCATTTTTTTATTAAATCATGGATTTTTGAATAAAAATGCTTTTAACTATTGTGTGATTCAATCCACCATGGCAAAATATCCAGATGAATGTCACTTCATTTTTGCAATTGGAATGATTTTTTTTGGTATCGGAATGATTGTGATTGGTGTTAATGATGTAAATACTCTCCCTGACTATTCAGGATGTGAGGATCATTTTATATCTGAAGAGTATTGTCAAAATTCACGAGATGAGACCGCAGCACGAATTCAAAACGAAGGAGATACTAAAAAAAATATCGGAATTGGAGTTACTATTTTTGCTATAATTTGGGGTGCTTGTTCACTGAGCTCAATTATTAATAAATATAGATCAAATTCCTTTTAAAAAATACCAAAAAAACTTTACTATCTGTACGAAAAATCAATTTAAAAACATATTAATATTGGAGAAGTAACCGCAGGGATAGGCTAGTAAATATAAATTATCAATACAGTTATATCATATTAGTAGGATTATCATCAATAGTTTTGATAATATATTTACTTTCCTCACGGAATATCAATCTAAAACACATTTCAACACCTTTCTCTGACTAAATCCAAGAAGTTTATCTACAATATTTAGGGTGCATTTTTGAGAAAATACAATTAAAGAAAATTATATATGAAATTTTATTCCAATTTTATTCCAATTTTATTCCAATTTTTAATTTTGGAATTGTTTTTATCTTTTTTACTTATTTTTAATTAATTTATGTCATTTTATATCGATTTTAGAGAAAAAATGCTAGTTAAAATTCAATCGATTACTTAGATAATTAATTTTTTTGAAAACAAAAGGTGCTCATGAATAAATGGTTCTTATGCTAAATTGGTCTCTTGAAGTAATAAATTATTTCATTGGTGCTTTTCTAACATTAGTAAGTGTTTT
>JAUWOE010000244.1 GCA_030612265.1 Promethearchaeum sp. | reverse complement strand
CCAATGCCTCTGAGATTTTTCCTTCTTCAATCATATTATGTGCGACATTTAATGAATTGTGAATTTTTTTTTCCATACATAATATTAGTATCTTATACACTTTTTAACAATTACTTAAACTTTCTAAAATACCAATAATCTATTTCTTTTCGACTTGGTTCAAAATTTTATTCGTTCTTAGGAAATTATCTAGAAATCATAAAAATTTTTGAATAAAGGTTTAAAATTTCAAAATAATTATTATAATTATTAGAATTCATATTTTATTACAGAAATTTATTACAGAAATAAAAAAAACGCAAGAGTTGAGATGTGTTGAGATACATAGTGTGTGTAAAGCAGGTACCTGATACGACAGAGGTAAAAATTGACCCAAAGACTAATACTCTTATTCGGGAAGGTGTTCCAAGCATTTTGAACCCTTTTGATCAATTCGCATTAGAAGAAGCTATTAAATTAAGAAAGGAAGAAGACGAAATCGTTGTAATTTCTATGGGCCCTCCTCAAGCAAAAAAAGCACTTATGAAATGTCTTGCATTGGGTGCAGATAGGGCAATATTGCTTAGTGACCGTGCCTTTGCTGGTGCTGACACATTCGCTACAGCCATTACTTTAGCTGAAGCAATCAAGAAAATAGGAAAATTTGATGTTATATTTGCTGGATTACAAGCAATTGATGGTGATACTGCACAGGTTGGCCCCGAAATAGCCGCTCAGCTTGGTATTCCTCAAATAACTTATGTTGAAGAAGTTCTAAAAATTGAAGGAAAAAGATTGGAAGCGAAGGCAGTTACAGATGATGGCTATAACATTATTGAAGCAAAATTACCCGTTCTGGTTGCTGAAATCACTCCATCCTCCTTTGATCCTTCAAATCCTTCTATGCGGGGTATAATAATGGCAAAAAAGAAACCTTTTGAAACATGGACTGCTGCTGATTTCGATGTTGGAAAAGAAAATTTCGGGCTGGAAGGCTCACTCACACAAGTTATTAAAGTTTATGCTCCTCCTATCAAAGAAAAGGGCGTAATATACACTGATGAACCAAAAATTGCAGTAGATAAATTATTTAACAAATTATCTGATGAGGGAGTGATTTAAAATGATAAATGTTAATGATAAATGTACTGGGTGCGGGTTATGCCTTAAAGCTTGTCCTTTTGCGGCTATAACTCTCGTTGATAAAAAAGCAATAATTGGTGATGCATGTACGCTATGCGGAGCTTGTGTTCAGGTTTGTAAATTCGATGCTATAGATTTGGAACGAAGGCAAGTTAAAGATGTTGATTTATCTCAATTTCAAGATGTTTGGGTTGTGGCTGAAGTAAAAGATGGTAAAATTAGAAGTGTCACCTATGAATTGCTTGGAAAAGCAAAGGATCTTGCCTTTGAATTAAAGCAGAAAGTTGGTCTTGTATTAATTGGCAGTGATGTTAAAAAATTTACAAAGGATTTATCCATTCATGGTGCGGATAAAATTTACATAGCAGAGGATGAAAATCTACTCCAGTATTACAGCGATACTTATGCTAACATTATAATCGGTCTTATTTCAAAATATAATCCAAACATAGTATTATATCCCGCAACAATAAAAGGGAGAGATTTAGCCCCAAGAGTTGCTTCTATTCTACGATTAGGACTTACAGCAGATTGCACCGGTCTTTCTCTATATGAAAATAAATTGTTGCAAACTCGTCCTGCATTTGGGGGGAATATTATGGCAGATATCGTTGATTTTGAAACACGTCCTCAAATGGCTACAGTAAGACCAAATGTTATGAAGAATTTATGTGAAGATCACGATGAGAATGCGGAAATTATTGAAGTTCCTGTAAAAATAGATGAAAAAGGGTTGCGTGTGCGCGTTAAAGAAGTTCTTAGCGCGGTATGTGAGGATGGAATTCCCCTATGTGAAGCAGATATTGTTGTTGCTGGTGGTAGAGGCCTTGGAAGTAAGGATGGATTCAAACTTATTCAAGAATTGGCTGATATTTTCCATGGAACTGTAGGTGCAAGTCGTGTTCCCATAGAGCTGGGATGGATTGCAAAAAGTCACCAGGTAGGTCAATCCGGAACTACTGTATCGCCCAAAATTTACATAGCCTGTGGGATTTCTGGCACAATTCAACATCTTGTTGGAATGAAAAGCAGTAAAGTGATTATTGCGATAAACACTGATCCAAATGCCCCGATTTTCAATGTAGCAAATTATGGGATTGTTGGTGATTTGTATGAAGTTATTCCATTACTAATTGAAGCGCTAAAGAATAAGGAAGATCTTCTTTGCGTTTAATTCTTTTTCATTTTTCAAACAATTTTATTTTTCAATCAAATAATTATGGAGTAGGTTAACTAAATGCCATTAAATCTTAAATATTCTGACCGATTAAACAAACTGCCCCCATATATCTTTGCCGAAATTGCGGATATAAAACGGAGAAAGAGAAAAGAAGGTGTGGACTTAATTTCTATGGATGTTGGCGATCCAGATATTCCTACCCCAAAATTAATTGTTGATGCTTTGATCGATGAGGTTCAGAAACCAGAAAATTACCATTATCCTACAAGACAGGGAGAGCCGGATTTTCTTGAAGCGATAGCACAATGGTATAAAATACGGTTTAATGTAGATTTAGCGCCAAGTTCTCAAATAATCGGACTAATTGGTGCTAAAGAAGGGCTTGTAAATGTCGCACGGGCATATGTTAATCCTGGTGAAGTTATTCTGATTCCTAATCCCAGCTATCCCGTATATGAAAACGGTGCCACGATTCTTAATGGTGCAGTTCCTTATATAATGCCATTAAAAGAAGAAAATATATTTTTACCAGATTTGGATAATATACCATCGGAAATTATAAAAAAATCCAAGTTGATGTTTTTAAATTATCCAAACAATCCTACGGGCGCAGTTATTACATCTAAATTTCTCAAAGAAGCAACAGAATTTGCAGATGATAACAATATTCTTATAGTTTATGATAATCCATATTCAGAATTTACCTTTGATGATTATATCGCGCCTTCAATCTTAGAATTTACATCTAATCATATTGAAATCAATTCTTGTTCAAAGATCTTTAATATGACTGGTTGGCGTATAGGTTTTGCACTTGGAGAAAAATCTATAATTGGGGGTTTAAAAAAAATTAAAGCTCAAATTGATACCGGGATCCCAAGTTTTATTCAACGTGCTGCAATAAAAGGCTTTCAAGAATATAAAAATGAAAGAAAACCTCCAATAGTTCAAGATACCATGGATATATACGAAAAAAGGCGTGATATTTTAGTCGATGGTTTGAACAAAATTGGATGGAAAACCGAAAAACCTAAAGCAACTTTTTATGTTTGGACAAAATCTCCAGAACCAAATTCCATGGAATTCAGTAAAAAACTAATTGATATTGGAGTCGTTACAACTCCTGGTATAGGCTTTGGGAAATTTGGTGAGGGGTATATTCGTTTTGCGCTTACAGAACCGGTTGACAGGATAGAAGATGCAATTTCTCGAATAAAAAAAATCCTATGAAAGATGTGGGACAAAAGGAAAGTAATTTTCAAGAATAATATTACCTTTTTCATAATTTCTTTTAATTAAGGGGTTTTCTTTTAAATTTTCATAATCGTTGAATACTTCCATTGAAAAATCATTAAAAGAACTTCTTAATGTTCTCGATATACTGCTTGAAATTAAAATGCAAGCAACGGGTGCTTTGCTAGATATCTTTAGGGTCAAAACCGCTTCATCAAAATTGATTTCACGCACATTTCCCTTATTTATTGTATGATCAAACATAGTACTGATAGCCTGTAGCATTCCAGAAAAAATATTTTCGCTACTTTCTGCTTTGAGTTCGTTCCAATCATGTTTGTAGTGAATTATTCCACTTTTAGTGTCCATGATAAGTATTCTATAAACTTTGAAAGGTAAAATATAAGCTAACTTTGGCTCCTTAATAAGGACAAGAGCAACTATTAAAATCCCTATTGCCATAGAACCCGTTGCTATTCCTGGAAATTTTTCTTCAAGATGCACAAATTGTATCCAAATGGGCTGAATTCCCCATAAATAATTCCCAAAGACATTTAAGAAGGAATAAAATTTCAGGTGTTTCGGAGTATGGAGAAATACCTTAAAATTTCCATAAAAAGATACCAAAATAAGCCAAATCATTTGGATTAGTGCGGCAATTCGAAAATCTCCATTCATAGTTGGATAAGGAGTAAAAGCATCCGTATTTATTATGATTGCATCGGAATTAAATGAAAGAAGAACAACTGCACTAGATGTTATAGTCGTTATAATCATCTTAAAGAGATCAATTGAATCCCTCGTAATAGAATCAACAAACAGATTTGCAAAGTATGCCATAACAATCAATGCATAAAAGCAGACAAAGTGAAGAGGGATAGATAATAATAAATCTGAGATTGCTTGAAAAAGGATATAAATTGTTCCAAATGCCCACATTCCTGCTAAATACTTCAAATGATTATATCTATCCTTAAAATATTGAATTAACGTTAATACCGTAGCTAAAGTTGAAGGAATCAATGAAACAAAACCGATAATTACCCCTATTGACCAAAATGTTTCCATAAAATGGACCTATTTTCAATTTTTTGAAAAGATTGAGTATAATAAAATCAGTTGTAATATTATTTAATATTATTCCAACTTTGAGTCAAAACCTCGACTTTTTTGTGTATAACTATTTATTTTCAATCTTTTTTGTAAACTCAATAAAATATAGGAATAATTACGGGATAAATGGAAAATACTTCTCTAAAAGGATGATTCCATTATCAAAATTATTCAGTGAATGAGCATTTTTTTCAATATTAATATAATCTTTAAAAACATCATTTGCAAATTTACTAAACGAATTTCTTAATGTAATTGAAGAATCACTAGAGATTAAAATACACGCAAGCGGAACTTCTTCACTCACTTTTAACGTAATTTCTGCTTCATCAAACTTAATTTTTCGTACATTTCCTTTATTAATTGTCTTATTAAACATTGAGTTTATAGATTGCATCATTCTGGAAAAAGTTTTTTCACGGAAATCTGTTTCAAACTGGTTCCAATCATGTTGAAATAGAACTATACCATTATCTGTTTTCTGGATCAAAATTCTATATGCTTTGAAAGGAAGAATATATGCTAATTTTGGTTCTTTTATAAAAATAATGGCAATTATTAGTATTCCGATTGCCATTGAACCGGTCGCTATTCCGGGGAAATTTTGTTCTAAGGTCGTGACTTGTATCCATACTGGTTGGACTCCCCATAAATATGTCCCCAAAACATTTAACAGTGAATATATTTTAAGATTTTTTGGAGAATGAATCAAAATTTTTAAAGATCCGTAAACTGCTATTGAAACTAGTAATATTGAAGCAACCAATACAGCAATCCTAAAATTTCCGTACATTGTAGGATAAGGACTAGCAGCAGTTTCATCGATTATTATGGCTTCTGGGTTGAAGGCTGGAACATTATTAAGATCAAATGAAAGAATTAAAATAAAACTTGAAAATACGGTTGTTAGCAACATTTTAATTGGATCAATGGTATCTCGTGAAATTGCATCAACCGACAGGTTAACAAAATATGAAAAAATGATTAAGGCATAAAAAACTATAAAATGGAGAGGGATTGATAGAAGTAGATCAGAAATTGCCTGGAATAGTATCCATATTGATAAAAAAAACCACATACC
>JAUWOE010000026.1 GCA_030612265.1 Promethearchaeum sp. | reverse complement strand
AAGAATAACTCATTTTCCAACAGATATGGAGTGCATCAAGCAGTTAACAATTACCGAAGATTACTTGATATACGGAGATTACAATAACGAAAGCGAAGAATATGTGAAAATTTACGAATATCCATCATTACATAAAGTTCGGGATTCGACTCTGTTCGATTTAACCTGTCCGACCTTTCAAATAACCAACTATAAAAATATGTTTTTTGCCATAGGGGATGAGTATTCTGTTGTTTTGATCAATCCCTTAACCGATGAAATTGTAAAAGAATTTCCTTTACCAGAAGAATTCCATATCGATGACATATTTTTATCTACGTTTAATTATAATAGTGATTATTTGGTTGCTTACGTTGAATATACTCGGGGATATGAAATAAAAATCCCCAAAGAATATATGATTGCGTGGGATTCCAGAAAAAATTATATTAAGAATGATGAGGATTATTATAATGGTTTTAATGCAATTTGGGAATTTCATTCTTGTAAATTCCATGCTGTCATTGGATCAGGATTGATTGTTTACGATTTACCAATTATTACAAAAAGCGGGTGGCTAATTGCTTCTGATACAATTTTTGACATAAAGGATTTAAAATTGATTCATCGAATTGAGCTCTTAGAAAATCATCATATAATCGGAGTTATCGATGATTATCTTATTACTTTAAACGAAGTCAAAAGGAATGAATTGGCTTTTTATACTCTGAATAAAGGCGATCCCGTTCATATTTATAAGTCTAAATTCAAAATATTCAATTTTGTCAACAATTCAAGATACGTAATGGAATATAAGGATTATAAAGCAGGAGAATTCCCAAATCTTATCCATTTACAGGATTTTTTAACTAAATTGAAATAAGATTTAAGAATTTAGAAGAAAAAACCTTCATTTCCATTCAATAACACCCCAATACCCTTTTCCACCAGTCACACGAGATCTCAGCAAGTCCACAAGATCTAATCTTAAATCTCAATCCCAATCTTGAGCAAATTCCGGATCGAATGTTTTTCGCCCTTTAGAAATAATCCTTTTCTCGAGATCAGGGGTTAAAAATGTATCAAAATCATAAATAATTGTTTTAAAAAAATCCCCTCCTATGAAATATTCTAAAAATCAAATTACCTCACACTTTTTATCATTACAAGATGAAATATCCGAATTAAAAGAATCAAATTAATTTTTTTACCTTTTTTTACTAAATTCTCATTCCATTGCTTGTTTAATTCGAAATTATTTTTATTAGGGGTAACTAAATATATCACAGATGAGGAAAAATAATGACTTTATTCCAAGAAATTAAAAAAGAATATAATTTAAGGTATGCTAAATACAAAAACCGAAATTATTCAAAAATAGTTAGTAAAGCATACAACAAATTTAAATACGGAAAAGAAATCAAATGGGATGAAGTAAAGAGTTTTTCTAGCAGTTCTGGCATCCAAAATCTTCTAAGTGAAATTTTAATAGAATTGCCTACAATCAAAATGGCTTATGATGAAATCGAAATTAAACTAAGTGAGATAGATAATAACTCCGACATGGAAATTCAAATGATTTATGGGGAATATGGTCAAGGAAAATCTCAATTAGGGCATTTATTGATCGAAAATTTCTCTAGATCTTATGCTTTTCCAAATTTAATATGTTTATATTATAGTGTTTCTACTTTTTCAGATTTTATAAATACCTTAATTTCTTGTTTTTCATTGTATTTTAACCAAAAGCCAGAATATAATAAAATTGAACCTTATTTAGACAACCTTAAAAATTTCAAGACAAAAAAGAAATTTTCTTTGATGGAAATAATAAAGAATATAATCGACCTAATTAAAGAAATATCTAATAGAGGTTATAAATTTCTTTTAATTTTTGATGAACTTAGCAAAACCCTATCACATCCTGACGATTTTAAGTTTTGGGGAGATCTTTTCATTGAATTAAATGATGCCGATAATTTAAAATTATTATTAGTTTTTTTAATTCCGAATTCCACAGGAGAGGAAATAAGAAAAAGGGATAAACGATTTGAACGTTGGAATGTTCCGTTCGATATTAATGCAATCAATTTATCTGGAAAATTTTTAGATAAAACTCCTTGTGCAATATCAAATATATTATCAATGAAGTCTATTAAATCCAAAAATAGTTTTGATGATTTAGCTTTTCGGTTTTTTACAAATGTAATTTTTCATCAAAAAAATTATCTTGAAAATGAATCTATTCGTTTAGTAAATACTTTTGCTGTTCAATTAGCCGAATTTTATGATAAAATGTTAAAATGGAAATTAAATACAGAAATTATGGTTTTTAAGCCGAAATCTGCTCAAAGTAAAGGGCAAATTATAGAAAGTAAATTACGCATTTTTTTAGAAAAAGCACAATTGCCTGATTTTAAAAAGAAAGATAAAGAAACAAGGGATTATGAAACTTTTAGAGCGTTATATTCTAAGAAAAATCTTGAAGTTGACCATAAAAAATCGGACGGTCATTTTAGGCTTGAAAAAATTATAAAAAATATCATATCAGAAGAATCAAAAATTGCAGTGGAAATAAAATTCGCTACTAATGGAGACCATACAAAGGAACAACTTAAGAAGGTTGAGATCCTCGCAAAAGAATATCCGACTCTCTTGATTTCAATCGGGAGTGAATATGTTTTATTTAAAAATCATAGTGATGATATGAAGCAATGGAATAAAGATAATCCTAGTTCTTATCCGATTAAATTGGTTCATATTCCAGATATTTTATATTATCCGTTATTGATTTTGGGCCTTCAAAAAAAAGACAATCTTATGAATAAAATTCAAGTATTAAGTTCATGGGCAAAAATTTTCTGCAAATTCTTTGAAGAAATCCAAATTTTTATGAAAAATATCCCCACATTATTAATAGAAAGAGATTATAAGATGAAATTTGAATCGTTAAAGGTTAAAAAGAAAAAAAGTAAAACTAAGCCAAAAAAAATAAGTGGTCTAGATTCATTTACCCCTGATATATCTGACATCACAGAAAATAATTTTGAAGAAGCAATCATATGTTTATGCTCATTTATTGGCACCAAAATTAAGAAATTTAAAGGTTATGATGTTCTACAAAGAGGTTTAATGAAGGAAATTAAAACCCAATATCCTCAAGTAAAAGAAAAATTTGAAAGAAATTTCTCAAAATATATAAAAGAACTTAGAAAAAATAATCAAATTGAAATTTATGAAGCAAGTGATGGTAAAAGAAAAATTAGGAAAACTTTAGATTGGGATTCAGAGGAAAGTATGAATATTTTGCTCAATAAATTTCAATAAAAAATTCATATTTTTATTGGATATTTCATTCTGTTTTACAGGCAAACTTAATAAAATTACGAGAAGTGAAGCAAAGGATCTTGTTATTTCACTTGGTGGTCAGTTTAAATCGGGAGTTCCCAATACATTAAATTATTTGGTGACTAATGATCCTGGTTCGGGTAGTTCAAAAAATACCAAAGCCAGAAATTTGGGAGTAGAAATTATTACCGAAGCTGAGTTTTTGGAAATGGCTTATTGATAAAAAACATTCGATTTTTTTTTTGGTTTTATAAATAATAAAATTAAACAAGAAATTAAAATGGTATTACAAATGAAAAAATTAGGAACCGCCTACATCATCCGGAACGGGAAATCAAGAATAATTCCGCTTTACGATTACAGCGAATTGAAGATCGTTGATGAAGTTCTTAACAAAAAAATAATTTTTTCAATCAATAAGGTGAAAAACAAATATGAATGAAGATTGGATGTTAGATGAAAGTTTCAAGGTAGAATCTGCGCGTGATTTTATCGAGGATTTATCGCCCGATGAAAGATTTTCTATACGTTTATGAATTGCGGTTTTCGGGCGAAAAATTATAATCAGCATCTAAATATCCCATAAAAAACTCACCTTCTTTAGAGATACACCCTGATATTGTTCGATGTGAATAACATTCAACAACTAAACCCACAGGATAGGAAGCTGGATGTCTCATTGCCCATTCAATATGCACATCGATACAATTAGAATATCCCCCCAAACCCATTACACCAATATCAAGTTCGTTAATCTGATTTAATAGTTCATTTTCTAAATTTGAAACTTCATCTCTTCGATTTCTCGTTCCAATAGGTCGAAGTAGTGCCTTTTTAGCTAAATACATACTTTTTACAGAATCTCCTCCAATTCCAATCCCAACTATAATGGGTGGACATGGTTTTCCACCAGCATTTTCTATTTTATCTAGGATTAGCGGAACAAAATCTTCAAAACCGGTAGCCGGATTTAACATATAGAGAGCTGAAATATTTTCGCACCCTCCCCCCTTATTGAGAATAGTAAAAACCAAATCATCACGATTAGGGATTAGCTCTAGATAAATCGGAGGAGTATTTTTTCCAGAATTATCTCCAGGATTTTGAAATATAATAGGATCCACTGTGTTTGCACGAAGTTTAGAATCGTTTGTTAGTTGATCTAAAATTTTTCTTATTGTTTCTTTGAAATTTGAAATAATTGGGAAATTATCACCTAATTGAATAAATATATTAACAAGTCCGGTATCTTGACAAACTGGAATTTGATTTTTTTTACCATAGTATATATTTTCCAGCATCAATTCTAATTGAGACCGTGCTATATCATTATTCTTTTCATTTTCCAGCAATTTTTCTAGTTTAATAATTGTCTTTTTAGTAACATTTTGTGCAGAATATGAAATAAGAGAATATAAGGAATTTTCTATAATTTTTAATAAATTCAGCCTATCCACAAGATCCTAATAACAATCAATAACAATAAATAGTTCGGTTTCCAGATATTTAGTAACTACACTATTTAAAAAGATCCTTTTTTTTCAATAAAAATTGGTTTTCCAATAGGTAGAAGAAAAAATCTAAAAAATTTAATGAAATTGCATTTCGATATAAAAAAGTGTTATTGTTTTTTCATTAAACGCATTAAAATTTCAGGTTATAAATTAAAAATTGCATTAAATGGAAGGAAAAAAAAGGAAAATTTAAAGGAAAAACTCGTAATGAACACACAATTGCATGCTTTTTTAAATAGAATTGGAGATAATTTCATTCAAGATTGGTATAATATCAGAGATATCCAAAACTGGATGATGGATGAAATTTATAGAAAACGGGTTCAATATCCTTATTTTAAAAAGAAAACTCTTTTTTCATGGGTATCTTTCAATAAAAATCCAAAAAGCAAAAAAAATCCTTCAAGATTTTATAACAAAAAATTAGATTCACTTTTTCGATATTTCTTCTTAAAAATGTTTTCCGGATTGAATGAAAAGCAATTAATTCTTAAGGGTATTGAAGGTCACGTTAGGAAAGAATCAGAACTTTTTTTTGAATATGAATATATCCTAACCCAAGAAGAGCTGGATGAATTTATAAAATTTAAACAGGATTATGACCATCCTGATCACTATTATCGAATAATATCTTATATTTTTAATCTTATTATCATGGTTTTTGGTAAACTGGTTAAAGATTTGATTAAAAATGATGTTCAGATTCATATGCTTTGTGCAAAAATAAAACAAAAAGAGTCTTCGGGAGAAAAATATTTACATTTTTTAATATCAATTAAAAAACCAGATAGAACCTTTCTCAATGCCTATCTACATTATCTAATCTTCAATTTTGCAGAAGTTCTTCCAGGAATTGATAAAAAATTATTAAAAAGATTGAATCATCAAAAAAATCTAATATACCCTCTTGCTTTGAAAGAATATCCCAAAAGCCTAAAAAAAATTCCAACCGTATTGTATATACTTCAACGAAAAGTGCTCGTTTTAAACCAAATAATACCGATTCTTGATATTTTAAACTTCGTAGGATCTCGAGTTGAGGATACAAAATTTAATACTAATGATTTGGTTTTCGAAATAATAAAGGAAAAAATCTGTGAAGACAGTGATAATAAAAATGACATATTTGAAATTTTTGATTTTCTTAACAGAACCGCTTCACTTTTCTCTACTTTTCAATCAAATAATCGAGCAAATATCTCAAGACAATATCAATTATTCTTTTTTTATTGTCAACATTTTTCTTTAAGGGGTTTGAAAACGATTCATGAAAATTCACACGTATTCTTTCCTGAAAAAATTAAAGATTCAATATTAAAAAACTGGAAGATTTTAAAACAAAAGGGTATCAATTTCGAGACTTTTTCAAATTTTCTCAGAAGAGGTTTTTCCCTTCCTACTGATGATGCTCTTGATATTGTTTTTAATAAAATTTTTGATAAATCTATTAATGAACTGAATGAATCGTTCTTTGAAGTCTATCTCTATTCTTTAAACACAAAATTCAATTTGCTAATTGATGATTTAAGACAAAATAACCCAAATTTTAAATACTCATATGAAGAAATTATCCATTTTGTTTTTATTATTATTCATAACTTGATTTCAAAGATATTTATCGCTGATAAACCTGAAGATGTGCAAAAATACTTTAATGATCCTCTTTCACGATATACTCCAAAAAATATTGCATTAAGAGTTTTAGAATTAAGAATCTTTAAAGAGATCCCGTTGTCAGACAACAATTGGCAAGATTACTTCACGAGTCGGAACCGGGCACTTGTTAAAAAAACTTTAAAACCTTATGCGGATATTCCAGATTCGTATTTTTTCACACCAGAACGGCTTTTAAAGATAAATATGATATATGATAGAGGTAATCTTGAATCAACTTTATTTCTTGAAGAGTGGATTATCGATATAATAGCTAAATTTTATCAATTTCAAATTAGTGTTGATGAGAATTTACCAAAATTTTACACTAATAATGATTTGTATGAAAATTTCTTCCAAGAATTTAGTAAAGGAATAATTGATTCTCAAGTTAGGGAAAAGTTAGAAGAAATTACAGAATTTTTTGTAGAAATCTGGGAAAATAAAAATTAATTAGATGCTAAAATCCGAGTATTTTCACAATTTCTTCAGGGTTTTTCAATATATTAACAAATTTTGCTTGAATTTCTGATTTCGCGCTTCTTAATTCTAAAATATTTGAAAAAATCGATCCAGAAATTGCAACTATTGATGGATCCATCTGAGATTTTATTTCTTCAAGATTTTTCACACACAATACTTTTTTTACCTTCAAATCTCGAAACCCCTCTAGGATTACAACCAGTTGATTATCAGAACTCCTTTGTTCACTCTTTAAGGATGATTGAATTATTTGTTTAATCGAATTAATTATAAGATATGGGTCCATTCTTCTATTAAATAATATGGCAGATTCATTAGGGCTTTGAGACACCACCACATCAGCACCCGCTTTGGAATATTTCCATGTATTTTTATCGGGAGTGTCAATAGAAAAATTATCTTGATGAATGTGTTTAAATGCAAGCACAATATAATCTCGTTTATGTAGGTACGATATAAGCTTTTCAATTGAGGCAGTTTTCCCTGATTTTGAAAATCCGATAAATGAGATCATCTGAATTCGATTATTTGGTTCTTGATCATTTTGGTTTTCACTTTTATTTTCATTATCTTTAATCATTTTAACATCTATAAACTCCTTAAATAGAAAAAGGCTACTTAAATAAAAAAATTGCTTAAAATATTTAAGCTATTATGATAAAAGTTTAACTAAGTGATTTTCATTGGCTACTCTTCAAAAATCTTCAAATCCAATTTTTATATTCGACGCAAATTTTTTCATTTCACTTAAAGAAATCAAAGCTCCCCGCCCCTACATTAATTTATCCTTAGCTCAAAAACGGATCAAAGTCCATTTCTACGTGTCCGGCCAGATCTTCAACGAATGCCCCTTTATAGTAGGCACAGATTTTCAAGAATTTGAGAAGGGTGTAAAAATTAGGATGATCAAAGATGATGAAATTTCTGTTGTAAAAAATGATCTAAAAAGGAGAGGTGTCCGTTCTTTCGCCCAAGATCCTGATTTATCATTAATTGCGCTCAGTAAGGAATTAAAGGATGAAAATGAGAGCAACGAAATTTATATAGTGACGGATGATTTTAAATTAAATCAAAATGTCGATGTTATCGGATATCGGGTAAAATGTTTAAGTTTACCTGCATTTTTGCAATTTTTAGGTCAAAATTTAACAGGAAAGGGGAAAAACTATTGGAAAGTTGCACGGAAAAAAGTATTAAAACTCAACCTAGATTATATGATGAGTAGATCAACCACTTTTGCCCCACAAGCAAAAATAGCATGGTTAATTGAGAATGCAGTTAATATCGCGGGAGAAGGAATTCAATTAAATGATAATACAAATGCAATAAAAAAAAAGGAAAAACAAAAAGAAATTATTAATGAAGAAAAGAAATTATTAAAGATTTGTGAAGATTTCATTCAAAAAAAGACAATCTCAAAAGAAAAACGAATATTAGTAAAGCCTTATGAATTTGGACTGGAAGAAATAAAAAATAGCAGAAAATTTCTGAAAAAAGCCAAGCATGAATTATCGAAAAATGATTTCCGACTATCGTTAAAAAATATCAGGCTCGCTAATGAAATATTAAATCGAGTATTCCAATTAATGGGTGCTAAATTAGTCGAAAAAAATTACCAATTCTTCGAAAAACTTATTGCATCGGAAATCAGTAAAACAATTTTCCTAAAAGCTTATATCCTAATTTCATTAAATAAAGTCGTTTCGGCGCTAGATTCACTAGATGAAACCGCGCTTTTTGCCACAATCTCACGTCTTCCAAATACAGTTCTTTCGATCAATTATCTCAAGGGTTTATTATACATTTTCAATTCATTTTATAATAAAGCAATAGGTCAATTCGAATTTAATTATAAACTGGCAGAGTCACTAAAAGTTGAGAAAAATCTTGCAGAAATTTTAAGAATGAAAGCAATAATTGGAGAATCAATTACAAGCTTTTTAATTGATCAACAAGCAGAGGCGTTAGAGAAAGTTGATTTAGTAAAAAAACAATACAAACCATCATTTTCCAATTTAATGATTGCATTAATTGATTCAGGAGATTATTTTCTTGCAATGGGTTTTCCTGAAATTGCCTCCAACCTGTATTCAGAAGGTTTAGAATGTGCAATTGACTCAAAAATCAAATGGAAATATAACTTTATACTCAGTAAAATGAAGAAAGCATATATGTCAAGCGCTTTGTTAGGTCCAGATGCTCGACCCACCAATGATATTTCACTATTAATAGATAAATTTCACGATTTAAACGATACAGAAACTTACAACGATCTTATGATACAACTTGCCAGTTTCACCAATAAATTCTATGAACCTTTCAAATTCTTTACAAAAGATAAGAAAAAACTGATATCATACTATGATTTACCAAATGAATTCAAAGACAAATGGCATTGCGTTAAAATTCAAGAAAATTCAGATACGAATAGAACAACATTAATCGGTTTTAGGGAAGAAATAGGTTTGATCGCATTTGACGTGCAATTAAATTCTAATCTAGAAGGAATTCCCGAAAATTATACCATAAAAATTAAGCAAAATGCGAAAATTAGGATTGATCCACCCAAATCAGCTACTTTGAATCTAATACGTGCAGTTGTAAAAATTGGCAATCAAGACCGTGATATTGAGATTCATAGAAATATCCCAATTTTCTTCAGCCAAATGAAAATTTAGAAGAAAAACTATGAAAAAAAATTCGTTGATTAAATTTATCTAATTTTTACATTAGAATATTAAATTCTTGATTATCTTTAATTAAATTGAAAGAAGGTCGAATTATATTAAGGATTTCAATTATATAATCCCTTAAATTAAGTCGGTTTGAATTTTTTTCAACCCAAGAATCAAGGTGATAAACTAATTCAATAAAAACTTTAGAAAAAAGTTTTTTATATTCGACAATATTTTTGGAATATCCCTTTTTATAATCACTACGTTTAACAGAAAATCGAATATCATAGAATAATGAAAATAAATTTCCTCTAATATCTATTAATTTTGAATAAATTGGGTTCTTTTTTATCTTTGAATACTTAGAGACTTTAAATTCAGTGATGCTTTTGACTATATTTTGGACTTGTTCGTTCTTATAATTACATGGTCTATTAATTGGTAATTCAACGTCAAGAGAAATACTATATGCTGAAAGCAACAAAGCATTTGAAAGTAATTCATCGAATGCGTGGGATGGGATAATAGTAAACCAAGATTCAAGTTTTTCCCATGAGATTTCTCGATCGAAAATTGTATTAGTAAAATCATCATAATCGGGATAATTATCCGATCTTTCAAATTCAATATTATCATTCCAAATTTCTTCCGAAGAAGTCCATAAAATTCGGCAAGATTTCCATAATTCTAATGGAAAATTGGATTGGGACTGAAAATAATCACAAAATTTAATATTAATAGTAAGCCATGGGATTTGCGATAGAGATCTTGGTAAATCTTTGAAGTTATCACATGATTCTATTAAAATTGATGTTAATTCTGGAGCATTCCCCATTTTTTCAGGAAGTGAAGTGAAGAAGTCACAAGCTCGAATGATTATTTTTCTAAGTTTAGGAAGATTGGTTAATGATTTTGGAAGGATAGAAATTTTTGGGCATAATTCAATTTTCATATCAATTAAATTCTGCATTCCGTTTAAAGAATCGGGGAGAGTTACCAGATTATCGCAACCGATAAAATATAAATGTTTAAGCTCCTTCAAAGTCCCGATTATTGGGGATGGTTCAATTAAAGGACAACCATGTAATTCAAGAAATCTTAGATGAGGCGTTAGGTCTAGGAAGGGAGTGATATCGAACCCTGTAATAATCAAATATATGTTTGGGATTTGTTTAAATGCTTTAATGAATGCGGATTCTGCAATTTTACGATCATCCGCGTTGTCGGGATAGGATCCACCAAATTTTATGCTATATTCTTCTATGCCATTATTGAATTTTGGATCCTTGCATATTACTTCTAAATTTAATAGAGGTTTCCATACTTTTTCTCGAAAATTATCTGGCTTGAGTTTTTTGGTTAATAAATACATAGTATCGTAGTATTCAATTAAGGCTTCTTGTACTTCTGGATATTTAGATGTTTTATATGTTTTACGAATGTATTCTTTGTAATCATTTAACATTTTGATATTTCAATCCAATTATTAATTGATACTATTAAAAAAAGTATAAAAATTAAAAAATTATAAATTTACCGATGGTTCAGGTTTTTTTAATTATGGAAAATTTGTATTCAGATAAAAAGTAGATAATCAAATTACAATTTTGAGTAAGGATATAAATTTCTATAGGAATCCCATTAGAAGAATAACTTAGAGCCCAGAAATTAAATTTTTTATAATATCACAAGAAGTAAATGAAAATAAAAAAAAATCTTAGAAAATATAATCTTATCTAATCTTATCGCGTTTGCGTCTGTCGTCAGATGACCGAATGTGAACCTTATGAGTGTGAATCGCGCAACTGATACAATACCAGTCTGATACTTGTCTACTAGGGATTATAGTCCCACTATCACGTAATTCTTTACCTATCGTTGCGTCTACTAATGAAACCCACCGAGTAACTCTTTTTGCTTTGCCTCGCGGAGTTATCCTTCCACATTTGGCACAATGAACACCACTGTCTCTCCCACCTTTAGAACCTGTTCTGCCAGCATTTTTTCGTTTTTTCGGAATTTATTGTCTCACCATAAAAATCATTTTTTACAAATTATTATTTAAATAAAACTTAGCATTACAAAAAAAATTTTTGATTAAATTATTTTTCAGCATTTTCTGTATTTTCTGTATTTTCTGTATTTTCGGCATTTTTTGCTTTTTCAGCATCTTTGGCTAAAATTTCAGCAACTTTTTCGGGCATTTTGTTGTTTAACCATTTATAGGTCCATCGAATTCGGGCAAGTAAAGTTTGCAAACAAAGTAATGTATATATTATGAAGAAGACAGGGAAAAACCATTTGGAATTTGAATACGAGCCCTCAAAATATTGGGTGTCTATTGCAAATATTGCCCATTCAATCACATACCCAAAAACAAGAACGAAATAACGTTCCCCTCGTTCCATGAGCCCGATTCCGGCCATTTTTACACCTTCTAATTCCGCGCGGGATCTTGTATAGGAAATCAGGAGCATTATAATTAGGGACATAAATCCGATAAGGTAATTCCAATTTTCATTCCAAATGAAGATTAATTGTCCGTACATCAAACCTAAAATAATAATTGCATCCGATAATCGGTCAAGGGTGCTATCTAAGAACGCTCCAAATTTCGAGCTTTTGCCAGTTTTTCTTGCAACAGAGCCATCGATAACATCTATGTATCCACCAAAAAAGAATAGAAAAATTGGTATGCCAGCCCACCACCAGTAAAACCAAGATGCGATCGGGGAATAATTATAGAGAAAAATACTGGGAAATGCAAATCCAATTGCAGCAATAGACGATACGACAAATCCTATTATACTAATAGCATTGGGAGATATATTATATTTAACGCATAGGTTTACGGGTCCTTTTGTTAACTTTGGTAAAAGATATCTAAAATTATTTAAAACCATATTCGGCGCCTAAGATGATTGGTTAGTAAAAAGAAACCAAATTTATTAAATTTCATTAATCGGAAGAAAAGAAAATAAAATAAAAGAAAATAAAAGAAAATAAAGGAAAACGAAGGAAAGCATGATCCTGAATCCATACATTAACATTTTTGGTCACAGTAAGGATTTTCCATAAACTCTCTAAATTCTTCTCATGTAAGGATTTCACATGAAATATGAACCGAATCATGCAGGGTCGTATTTTCTTGTTTCAGAAAAGGGTTGCTGACAATCCAATCATAGCAAGCACAAGGCTGTCTCAAGGATGAGCCTAAGATCCGATATTATAGAAAATACAAGCTCCAGACTATTGTCATTTGTTTATGCGCGAAACTATCATTCACATTATGTGTCCGTTCGTCCTCGAGTTAAAATGACATATCTTCTATCAATGCATCCCTAATGAAATTTATAATTCTGGAAATTTATAATCATTGTATTTTTGAAAGTAAGATATTGTTCAATTATATATTTTTGAAAAAAAAAATTTTTCTTTGCATTCCATATGCTTTATTCTTTAGGTAATCTAAAATATAGAAAAAAGATCCCGCCAATTATTAAATGAATGGTAAAATAATAACCCAATAACTGAAGATATGATTGTTGATAAATTAAATATAAAATCAAGGTAATTACCCACGAAAGCCCCGGGAGAATTAAGAAATATTTGGCTGGTTTAGGATTTTCTTTCATACACTTTACAGAGATAATATATATTACTAAGCAAATAGGTGTACCAAAAATCCATAGGAAAATCGCGCTCATATCCCCCGGACTGGGATGAAATTCTTCATTTCGATAATCAAATGCACTCTTAATATATACGTATGAAATTAATATGTTGAAAAGTATATATAAAGTTCCAAGAATAACAAATTTTCGAGTTTTTATCCATTGCAGAAGTCCTTCTTTTTGCACGGGTTTGGATTGTATCATAATTTTTCAAGATCTTATATTTTTTATGATTTTAATTATATAATTTAAAATAAAATAGATTTTATTTTTGAAAAAAAGAATTTTTTTTAATTAAACTATGTCTTTAATCCAATCTCAGCATAAAATAAGGCTTTGATTTCTTGTGTGATTGGAGTTTTTATTAAATGAAGCTGATCGGTTAAAATATAAGAGATTTCGTGTTTATAACTCTCGATTATTCTAATTAGATTCTGTACTGATACTGTTTTTTCTACAAAAGTGTTCAGTACACCTTCTTCCCCGATCCCGATTAAAATCATAAATTTGCTTGAGTATTCGGTTAATTGTGAAGTGACTTCACCAAAATTCATGAATGCCCCTTGAATTGCGGCACTCTCAAACATCGGGGCAGTGAAAGCAGATACAGTCTGAGCAAAGTCTTTCTCTAAATTTTGATTTTTCGAATTGACATCCCATCGGGAGCGCGCTGATATTAAATTCCCATCCCGGTCCATTACCATTACATGAAGAGTTTCCGGGATTTTATAAAGAATATCCTTAAGAATTTTATCTAATCTATTCGAATCTTTTGCATTCATCTAAATTTTCACCAAAAAAATTTTGGAATCCCTAATAATGTTAATTTATAGAAATAATGAAATGTGGATTTAAAATTATTTCTTTTTTTCCATTTTTCCATTTTTCCATTTTTTTAGATTTTTCTTAAATTAAAAGGAATTTAATCGATTCTTAATAGAAATGCATATAAAGGCAAAATAATAGAATTTAATTATATATGCCAAGAAACACAACAAGTAAAGCAAAAACTCTGAATAGAAACCAAAGTTCGACAAAAACCAAATCAATTTTCAAACCCGACATGGAAGATATCGAACTAGTGTTTCAATTTGAAGGAATAGATGTTATAAAAAATGGAATCAAAACTTCAATATTGGGAAAATTTCTGCAAGAATTTAACCGCTTAGTTTTCTATCTCGCTAAATTTCGAGGATACATAAACAATAAATTCCCAAAATCTTGTTTTGAATCATATGTTACTAAAATGAAGAAAACATCAATAAATATTGTAATGAAAAATGCACCGGAACCTGAAAACAATCAACTCTTTACTGAAAATCCATACGATTCATTATTCATTGATCTTAAAGAATTAATTGAGCATATTCAAAATGATGTGGATAATCAATTCATTCGATTAGCTTACGCACAACCGTTTACTCGTATAACCTTACTTGATTGCATTCAAAAATTATGTCCAATTAATAATACATCTCTTAAGATTTCATATTCACCTATAGATACTTCTTTAGATGAAGCAGAAATAGTATTTGATTTCTCAGAAATACTGAAATCTAAAATTATTACCTGGATAGAAAGTGAGAAAAGAAATTTACCATTTATCGATGGGTATTTCATAGGATATAAAGAGGATATTGACCAATCAATCTTTTGGATAAGAGGTCTAGATGGGCGGGAATTAATTTGTGAATATGATGTTGAAATTCACGCTAACTTAATAAGTTCAGTGAGAAGGTTCGATCTGTGTAGAATTTACGGTACTATTATTGAGAGTCCGGGAAAAAACCCAACGATTAAAAATCTAATTGATATACTAAAGTTGGACGAGCCTGAGAGCGAAAACATTGATAAAATTATTATGGAGATTGAAAATGATGCAGATTTTATTAAAAGTCTCGATGAGGCGGAGAAAGAAGTTAAATCAGGTAAATTCTTAACCCGCGATGAATTAATAGGAGGATTGTTCTAAAATGATCTATTCTGAAGTATATTTACTGTCATTTAACGATCTTTATACGCTAACTTTCGCTAATCGTTATAGGAAATTACCAAAAATAGATCAGAAACGAATTATTCAGCTTATCGATGATCTGAAAGAAAATCCAAAGCTTGGGAAAGAGTTAGCTAAGTTCCATGGTTGGTGGAGCGCAAAGAAAGGAAATCTTCGAATAATTTTCTCGATAGACTGGAATCGGCAGGAAATTATGTTTAGATCACTGGCGTCTCGAAAAAGATAGAAAAAATAATTAGATACCTTCAAAATCTTGATTTCGTAATAGTGATTTTATTTCATCTGATAATGGGGCACCTGTAATTTCGTAATTACTTAAAAGAGAACAAATTTCATCCCTAAATTGTTTTAGAACTTGAAAAACATTACCGATCGGAACAGATTTACTACTCATCAACGTTAACAATCCCTGTCCGACACTGATTCCGAATAAAAATCCATCACTGTACTCAGTTAATTGAAATTCAACAGATCCAATATCCATGCATGCACCTTGGGCAACAGCTGATTCAAACATAGCGCCACTAAAGACGCTTAATTCTCCAATTTCTTCAAGACTTTCGTCCGGACGAGATAATGAAGTAATCAAAATTCCGTCTCGGTCTATAATAATTATATGCATTATCTCTTGCATAGAATAAAGAATCTCGTGGAGAATCGAATCTAAACGTTCTGAATCATCTATAATCAACAATAATCACCAATTAAGCTTAGTATTTTACTTATGAATTTAATATTTTTCCTATATTAACCACTAATTTTTCTAGTAATAATTATATAAATCTATTGTTTTGTTAATTATTATCTGGTCATGATATGTGGATGTTAAATAGATGTCATAAACATCAAAAAAGTAATCCTATTGAAGATTACTCATGGCTTTAAATAGTAGAGAAATAAAAACAAACTATTATAAAGAAATCAAAAATCATGAACCAGATAAGTCATCCAGATTAATTAATGAAAGAATTCTTAGAAATTTCACTGGAAAGATAGAGGATTGTTTTCCAAATATGACCGCGGTAGTGATTTCCGATTATAACGGATTATTGGTTCATTCAGAAATAAAAAATTCATTAGACGAGAATTTACTGGCCTTAAGCTGCATCTGTGAGGAGCGCAATTTTATGGATCTGTCAAATTATCATAAATTAATCCGTCCGTTAAGCAATAAGATAAAAATGCTAGTATTGCTCAAGAAATCGTGGAAAAATAAATTATTGATTAAAAATTTTGATGAAATTGTTGAAAGAGAAAATCCAATATAAAAAATGTGAAAACAAATTAATTTGCTTTTCTCCTCCCTGGTAAATCCAGATTAAGTTTGATAACTAATTCCTTAAAGCGATTTCTTACGGTAACTTCTGTGACTTGGCTTACTCGTGCAATTTCACGTTGAGTTCGCCGTTCACGATAATAAATTGAAGCGAGATATATCGCGCTTGCAGCAAGTCCTGTAGGACCTCTTCCGGATGTCAATCCTTTTCTTTCGGCGAGAATAATAATTTCATGAGCTTTTTTGGCAACATTTGAGCTCAATTTCAACTCTGAGACGAATCTATTGACATAGTCTGTTGCTTTTGTTGGATTGCTATTTAGATTCAGTTTTGAAGCAACGAAACGATATGAACGGCCGATTTCTTTCTTATCTACTCGAGCGATTTCTGCGATTTCCATCAGAGTTCTGGGGATATTGCACAATCTACAAGCAGCATACAAACTAGCGGCTGCAACCCCTTCAATACTTCTTCCCCGAATTAAATGGTTCTTTACAGCAGATCTATAAACCTTTGCGGCATTTTCTCTCAAGTTTTTATTTAATCCTAAAACAGAACTCATACGATCTAATTCGGAAAGGGCAAAAGTAAGGTTCCTTTCGGTAGCATCAGAAACTCTGATTCGGGACTGCCATCTACGTAACCGATAAATCTGGCTTCTTAATCTGCTTGGAATTTCCTTTCCACTGAAATCTTTGTTTTTCCAATCAATAATTGTGCTAAGACCTTGGTCATGGATCGTAAATGTCATAGGGGCTCCGACACGTGTTCTCCGATTACGTTGTTCGTTGTCAAAGGCCCTCCATTCTGGTCCAGTATTTATAATTCGAGATCGCAGAACGAGCCCGCAACTGGAACATATTAGTTCGCCTCTGTGACTATCAAAGATCGAGTCAATTCCGCGGCAATTAGGACACAAATTATCCGATTCTGACGGTTCAAAATTTACCAAGCTTTTTGCCATTTATTTCAAGTCCTCTATTTTTTTTTTGAATTTATATTTCGTGTTTTTTTTTTTATGGGAAAATTTTTTGTAGGGGGTTTACCACGATAATTTTTCTTTTTTGGTTTACGACTTGAAGGAAGCGTATACAATGATATACCTCTATTCTTTAAAATTTCTTCATTATGATTATCCACAGACCTTATCATTTTAACTGAAATGAAAGGTTTAGCAACAGGCCCAAATATATCAGCAATATTGCCAATTCTCTTATTTTCTGAACTATACACGGGTTCTCCAATATCTGGGATTTTTTTGTCACTTTCCCAGTTGAAAGCGCGTATTATCAGATGATTTGAATGTGATTTTCCGAGGATTTTCCCAATGTTCATAACTTGTTTACTCCGATTTAGAGTGGAAAATATTACATTTTATTAAAAAAATTGAAAGAAATTATTAATTCTAACGCTGATTTGCATGTATTAAAAAAATTAGGAAAAATTTACATTTAAAATTTTGGGAAAATTTACAGATATAATATCCAGATTTGTTCAAAATATTTCAAAAATATATGATTTCTTCTAATAAATCTCTTCTTAAAGAATCTTAAGAAGACCATGAGAAAAACTCTCACTATCTATACTTTTTATTTCTTCCCATTAAAGTGGGATTAATTATATTAATAATTTTTTATTTTGGATTTAACTTTTAAATTTTATGATCCAATACAGTTGTGTAGTGATATTAATCATATATGTAATGATAATAATCTTATGTCGTAGTTATCAAGTAAGATGTGATTTTGTCCGCTTGTCTCCTTTTTTTCCCTTATTTTTTGCATCTATGGGAGGTAAATTCAATAATTCAGAGCGAGGATCAAAATTTTCTAATTGTAAATGAGAAGCAGATTCTTTAATAATTTGTTTAATTTCTTTAATCCCTTGCTTAGTTCTTATTGAACAATCAATAACATCAAGAATTGATTGCTTTGATTTTAAATCATCAATTTCAATATCGAAATCCGAAAGAACTCTTAGAAAAGTCTTTTTTATGTCATCTCTTTGATATTTGTTAAGTTTATCAGACTTATTGAGAATTACCAAACAGGGGATTTCATTCTGGATAAAATACTGTATAAATTCTATTGATAAAGGTATTGTTTCTTCATTTTTAAAATACCATTTCCCAAGTTCATCCTTGAGCCGATCCATAGCAATTACCAGGAGGATTAGAAAAATATTTTTTTTATCCAGTCTTAAATATTTTAAAATTTGATTTTGGATAAATTCTTCAGAAGTACGACTCAATTTTGTCATTCTCCCAAATCCTGGTAGGTCAATAACATGATAATTCAATTTTGGGTCATTTATTATTGTTAATCTAACAGTGCTTCCGGCAGTTTTTCCCACTTTTCCTTTATACCATTTAGGATGCGATAAAAGGAGTTTTGTTATAGATGATTTTCCGACATTACTATTTCCAATTAAGCATAATCGAGGAAAATTTCCACGTGGATATGAAAAATTGGTTTTAATAGTACGCCCCATCTTTTGAATCAATCCTTTATGAAAAAAACTAAATGTCTAAGAAATCATCATCTAAAAATTCTTCAAACATTTTATTCTTTTCTCTTGTAGTTAATATTGGTCTTTCGGAAATAGGGTCTCCAATTAATAATAAGATTTCTTGAAGAACTTTAGGATTAATTGCAATTTTCAGTTTACCTGCTTTAAATTGAATTATTTTTTCAATTCCTAATTTTAATCGAAGTATAAAACCTAATCCAAAGTAAAATTTATGTTCTTCTAACGGTTCAACAGGATTTTTACTGGTAACCTCTTTTAGTGCTTCATATAACATTTGTTTAGATAATATAAATTCATCACCCACATTGAAAGCAAGATGCCATAACGCAAAATAAACAATTTTTGTCCTACGCTCGCTTAAATACTCAATTAAGTCTTCGCGAGTGGTTTCTTTTATTCCTTGGGATTTCTTTCTAAGATCTAATTCAGCTTGCATTTTTGCTTCTAATTCTTCGCCTATTTCGGGTTTAAATTCTGGTTTCTCCAGTTCAGGAATCTCTTGTCCGTCAATTGTTTGACCATCAATTTCAGTTATTTGATGTTCTTCTGCATATATGTTCTCACTTATAGCTTCTTTCATATCAGCTAGGTCATCTTCAGAAAGACCATCGAGACTATCAAAATCTGCAAATTCTAAAAGTTCTTGTTCCATTAATTCATTATCGGACAAATTATTTTCTGATTGCATGGATTCGGGAGTATCTATTGGAGAATTTTCAGTAATATCAGATTGTTCTTCAGTTAATTTTGGTTCTTCTATTATTTCTGGTTCTTCTATTATTTCTGGTTCTTCTGCTATTTCTGGTTCTTCTGTTATTTCTGGTTCTTCAGTTATTTCTTGATCATCAATAATTTCATCTTTAATGGTATTATTTTTCTCCTCTTCCAATCCCATATTAAATGTAAGTAATTTAAATGTAAATAAGTTTTTTTTGAATGAAAACAAAATTTCAATTGTATGAACGATAAAGATGTGCTAAAAGGTATTAAATTAGTAATTTTTGATTATGATGGCGTAATTTACAACATGATAGAACCACTTAGACAAACAGTAATTGAAGGTACAGAAAAATATGCGCTTAAATCATCGGGTCTCCAAGAAGATATGCGAGAAGTTTTTCATTTACTGGAATTCGCTTTAACAAGGACTGTTGCTGATCAAATATTAGATTCAAAAGAAATGTTGGATATTCAACTACTTAATGGAATACCTCATTTAAAGCGTTTAAGAATTGCTACATCTTTCTATGGAGAATTTAGAGATAAAACAAAAGAACCGATTTTATTTGATGGAGTTGAGGAATTGATCAAAAAATTACATAAAAAGGGGATTAAAATGGCAATTCTATCAAATAGCGCCAAGAAGTACATTTTATCAACTTTGGAACAATACAAATTAAAAAATTATTTCTCAACTATTTTAGGAGCTGCCGAAGTTAAAGAAGTGAAGCCGAATCCTGAAGGTCTTTTAAAAATAATGGAAATCGAAGGAGTCAAACCAAAAGAAGTGATTTTTATAGGAGACATGATAAGCGATACAGATGCTGGAAAAAATGCAAATATTAAGACAATTGCTATCGCAAGTGGTATTTTACCTGTAGAAAAACTTGCTGCTGAAAATCCTTATGCTTTAGTACATAATATCCGAGAACTTTCACAATTCTTTAACCTATAAATCCGTTTTAATTCTACTTCTAAGAAATTAAATGAAATTGTTTTTTAATTTCTTTCAAGATCGGTTTACTATAACGCCCAATTTTCTCCCAATATCTATAACATTTGAAAAACGTATTTTTCTTAAGAAAACCTCGATCAACCATCGCTAGCAAGAAGTTTGGGAAAATAAATATATCTAATTGACAAGCTATTCCTTGAAAAAATAATGGACGGTCATCTGTAATAATAGTAGATCCGTCTCGTTTACCCATAATAAATAGAGAGACATCAGCATCATCAAATTCGGTAATGTGATACAATTTTTTATATTCTTCAATTTCTTGTCCCTTTATTTTAGTATAAAAATCGAAATTAATTTCTTTTAGATCTAATTTAAAATGGCCATATTCGATTTCTAACTCGGATGTAATACCAATACGGAATTGGGATAGAAGGGGATATAAGTTAACATTCGTGGAATTTTTTAATGCTTCAATGTTTCTTAAAGAACAAGTATCAAAATAGATTATTTGCATCTTAATTCCCTAAAAGATTTCAATTTTTCATTAATAATTCCCAATCATAATTCTTTGCATCAGCAATATTCTTAGTGATCAAGTCTACTGGGATGGATTCGTAAGCACCACGTTTTACCCATTCCGATAAAAATTCATTATAATCTAACCCAGAAATTTTCCAAGCTCCTTTAAAACCGACTTTTTCATCACTCACCATTTGAAAGGCCAGATTTATGCGATCAATCTTTAATTTCTCCTTTAGAGCTCTTTTGGCTAGTTCAGCAACTGAAATACCTTTTTCTTCTGCAATTTTTTTAATGATAGCCATTTCATCATTATCTATACGAAAATTGACTTGGCTCATAAATAAGTTATAGAGTAAAATGATATAAATCTTTGCTATAAAATATAGCATTTTTATTTATTTTTATTTATTTTTATTCTAAAGAGAAGTTTATTAAATTAAGATAACAAAAGAAGCGATTTTATTTAATATATAAATAAAAAACAAAAAAATTTTTTTTAAACCCTTCTTTTTCTTTCAAGATACTATGAAACTGTTAATGATACACTCTAATGGAGCTTCTATGGAAAAAAAAGGTAAAGCAACATCCAAACCACAAGAATATAAAAAAAATTCTCTTGAACTTGAAGGAAAGGTTTTGGTTTGCTTCATTTCTGTGGAAGACCAAGATACATTTGATATTAATATTATTTCAAATCAGGCTGTTGGAGAAATTAAGAAAGCTATTGAATTAATTGAGGGTTTCCCAGAAAAAATTAAAGAGCAAAATAACGAAATCACCAAATTTAATAAAGGTCTGAAAGCAGCACAAGAGAAAGGATTTCGTAAAAATGAGAATCCGCGTGTTCGTAAAAAATTGTTATTAGAACCATCTCAATATAAAGTCGATAAGATTTTAGTATATCCTTGGGCTCATTTAAGTAACTTCCTTAGTCAAGAAAAAACCGCTCAAGATGTGTGCCCTACAATCTCCGAAATATTAAAAAAAGAAGGATTTGATGCATATTATTCACCATTTGGGTGGTATAAGGCATTTAAATTAGAGTGTCTTGGACACGAAGTAGCTGAGATGTACAGAGATGTCCCTTTATCATTACTTTCTACCGATGTTCGCGCAAAATCTGTATTTAAAATAGTTAATCCCGATAAAACAATTATAGATTTTTGCACAAGTGAAGATGAAAGTAAGAAAAATGCAAAAATTCCTAAGGAATATTCGAAGGATTTCAAGGATTTTATTAATTCAGAAGTTTTAAGCTCGCGTGAAGCGGGAAAACAAGAACCTGCACATATTAAACTTATGCAGAAATTTCAATTAGCAGATTTTGATGATTCAACTGATGCAGGTAATTTCCGATGGTATACAAAAGGTATGATTATTAAAAACTTACTTAGAGATTATGTTGAAAATAAGATGGTTGAGATGGGTGCAATTTATGTAGACACTCCAATAATGTATAATGTAAAAAATAAGAAATTAATAGCTCAAGCAGCGCGCTTTCCTGCTAAATCTTATTGGCTTCATAGTGGAAATAATAGATATTTGCTAAGGTTTGCTTGTGATTTTCTTCTATTTAACATGTTTTCACAAATGCATATTCGGGAAGAGCATCTACCTATTGCAGTTTATGAATATGAGACATATGCTTTTAGAAGAGAACAAGCTGGTGAATTAGCTGGATTGCGTAGATTACGTACATTTACAATGCCAGATACGCATACGCTCTGCCGCGATATCCCTCAATCTGTTAAAGAATTTAAAAAGCAATTTCTCGTATCCAATCAAATTCTGAATGATTTTGGATTAAAATCCTTTATGGTAATTCGAACAACTGAGAAATTTTGGGAAGAACATAAAGATTGGATTTTGAATATCATAACATCAGAGGGTGAACCCAGTTTAATCGAATTATGGCCAGAAAGGTATTACTATTTCATTTTAAAATATGAACGCCCAGTTTTATCCGCTCAAGGAAAAACCGCTTGTTTATGCACAAACCAAATTGATGTGGAATCCGCTCAAGAATTCATTACCCAATATGGAGAAAAACGATTGAAATATAATATTAAGTGGCATTCCAAAGATAATAAGACGGGCCATCCAGTAATTCTTCATAATTCACCATCGGGTGCAATAGAACGCATCATTTGGGGCTTGTTAGAAACCAGTGCACGTTATGAGAAAGAAAAAGTAACTGGGATAAAAACCTGGTTAAGCCCAATTCAATGTCGGGTTATGGCAATTTCTGATAAAGAAAGCGTTTATGCTGAAGAAATTTTAGACAAACTTAATAAAAAGAATATTAGATGCGATTATGATGATCGGGATGAAAAAATTGGTAAGAAAATAAGAACTGCAGAAACAGAATGGATCCCATATACAATAATCGTTGGAAGTAAAGAAATGGAAAATAAAACTGTTTCAATCAGAAAAAGATTAATTGGTCAACAGTTAGTTGATGGAAAAACAAATGAACAAATCAATGATATTTCACTAAAGAAATTAATATCAATTATTGAAGAAGATCTAAAAGGATTACCAAGACGTACTTTACCAATTCCATTCCAAAGGTTAAGTACACGGATAAACTTTAGATAAAATTCTTATTTCTCCCTTTTTTCTTAACTTAAACCTTACTAAAATCGATTTTTATAGATTTTCCTTCAGGCCAAGATCCTCTTAGAAGTATATCTTTTGATGGTTTATGTGTTTCAATTATTGGAAAACCTCCTAATTTTTCTAGTTCTTGTGCAAAAAGTAGAAGATCGTTAAAACTCGGTGCAAATTCACGAAGAGAATGATCACCTTTGAATTTTCCCAAGCGTTTTTCCAAATTTAAAGCACTTGCTTCAATAGTGAATCCCTTAATATCAATAAAATTTGGTTTAGCCATTTTAAGGATTTTTACATAATCAGGAACCATGTCCAAATTAATATTTAGATATTTTACAGAAGTAATTCTTATAACAGTTCTACAAGAAAGAGTTGGAATAAGTTTAAGAGTTTCCATTAGGTTTTCCCATGAATTTCTGGTTAAAGGTCTGGAAATCTTTATAAAATCTTGTTTTGTTGGGGCCGTTAAAGTTACGTATAATTGAGTGGGTAATTGATTTTTTTCTATCAATTTTTTTAATACATCAGGTTGGGTTCCATTTGTTACAATAAAAGTACACATATTTCTATTACGAAATTCTTCAACAAGCTCTCCTATTTTTGGATATAACATTGGCTCTCCTGCTAGAGAGATGGCAGCATGTTTAGGGATTTCTGCATTTTTAAAAACTTTATCTATATCTTCTTTAGTGGTTACGTCCTTTGCAATTAACTTATTAATTTCCTTATAGGATTTAATTTTACGTATAATTTCTTTTTGTAAAACATAATTATCTTCTTCTGAATTCTTCAGAATCGAACAATTTTTTAAAACTAAAACAGCCCTATGAATTTTTGCTCTTGTAGTATTTAAAATTTTAGCCAGATCCAGCTCTCCAAAAACAATTTCAGCAGAATTTTGCTGTTTTATTGTGTCATGATAAGTATACAGTATTTTATGCATTAAGTCCAAATTTTCGATCGATTTTTTCTTAGTAATATGCTCAAAAATTAAATTCTTTGAATGTCTTATCATTTCTCTAGCGATTATCTTTGGATCGTCCATTGG
>JAUWOE010000280.1 GCA_030612265.1 Promethearchaeum sp. | reverse complement strand
ATGGAAACGAAAATGGAAATGGATATTACTGAAGAAGATCTTGAGAGATTAGAAAAATATAAGCACTTTATATTGGAGCATAAATTTATGGAAAAATCACCATACGCATTTCATGAAGCTATTTCATCAATAATGTATTTTATGAAAAAAACACCAGAACTAAATGATAACCAAATTTTAAATCAAGTAAAAATTCAAAAACCTCATTTATCTAATAAGATTTTGAATGTATCTTTAAACATTTTAAAAAAAATTCAATTTAAAGAGGAATATATTACACCTGATATTCAACAAGAATTTAAATTATGGGATCAACTAAATGATTGATCTTTCAAGTGAAACAGATGAAAAAAAAGCATTTTCAAGAAAAAGACATATGGAAAATTCAATTGAATATAGACAATCGAGATATTATTGGTCATGAACAAGATAAAAATCGACCATGTTTAATTTTAAAAGTGTTAACAAGAGTAAAACTTGCAATAGTTATCCCGATAAGCCATATTTTACATACACAACGTTTTTCATACACAAAATTAATAAATCGTTCCTCATCTAATGGTCTAAATACTGATAGCGTTGCTCTTATTTTTCAAGTAAGAAGCGTGAGCTTTGATAGATTTATTAGTAAATATGGAGTTATAGAAAATTTTTATTGGGACTCAATAAAAGACCTCTTATCTGATTGTTTTGATCTTGATTAAACATATTTTAACTAAACCAAATTCTGAACAAGAATTATAGTGAGAAATAAAAATGAAAATGGGGCACTTGGATACTGATATTAAGATCTTTCAAATTTCTCCTTCATTTACTTTTTGCAATGGCGAAATCGGAAAATCTGATTTTAAATCTTTTATGGAAAAAATACCTTCAATAGATTTAGTTTATGCTGCACTTCCCAAGCCAGAAAACTTTCCATTATGGTATAAACTAGCAAATAGAGCAAAAATACCCCATAAACAATTTTTCTCAGGCTTATGCAAAATCTGGAAGGAAATCAATGCTCCAGAATACCATATTGAGGTAGGACCCAGTAATAAACAGCAGGTTTTGGATTTTTTTTCTACTTGGAAGAAATTTCCGAATTTTTATGAGCTTGATTTATATTATTCGGCTCCATTAAATGGTAGGACAAAAGGTATGGCAAAATGTAGAAATCCCACTCAGATTCTTATTTATAGTCTACATCCTGTTGAAATTCCTGATGTGAAATATTCCCATGAATATGTAGAACAAATTATGAAACGCAGGAAAAGGATGAATGTATTTGATCCTGTAATAGGTAAGGGATTATTAGCGCGCTTTGCACAGATAAATGGTCATAATTGTTATGGAATTGATATGAATTATGAACGTTTGGAATGTACTATTGAGTATATACAAAATAACCTTAGAAGTTCTTAGAAATCTTTAGGATCCTTGCTTTTCAATTCTTTTAAGGGAGCGAATAATTTTTCTTCCACCCATGCTCGAGAAAAGTGTTCATCTTTAAATAATTCTGGCAACCCTTTACGTTGTTTTAGTCGAAGGACTTCATCGGCTTCCATTCCCAGTTCTTTAGCAACTCTTTCATCATCCCAACCCAATACGATTAAATCTCCGACAACTTCGCTCATTGGTTTAACTCCATGCTTTCCTCTGGCTCTATTATGTCGAATTGTCGATGCCATCCTCTCAGAAATTGGTTTATCAATCACCACAATCGGGAGATAACCTTTTAACCTATTTTTTATATTTTTTTCCTCGGTACCTGCTCGATATCGATGAAAACCATCAACAACTTCATAAGAATCCCCGTCTTTATATGCAACAATGGGTTGAGTAAAACCGTCCATTAAAATTGAATGTGTGAGTAATCGCATTTCGGGCGGAGCAACTGTATTCGGATTGTATTCATTTGCATGGATTTTTGAGGCTTGAATCCATTGTACTGCATCAACCGGGTCTTCTAATGGTGATATTTTGGATAATTCAAGCTTAATTGCATTTAAAATATCAAGTTGCGTGCTCATTTCGCCAATTATGATTGGTGCTAAAATTTTTTTTAATTCAGATATAATTGATTCTTTTAGTTTAGATTTAGTTACCATATTCTCGGTAGTCCTCCGCATATTTTTTAAAAAAAGCTTGTTGTTTTTCGTGTTGCCGTTGAGTTTGATTAAAGGATAAACTTTTACAGAGATGATCGTTTTTTAGTAATGTTTTTCCAATTCTCCTCCATGTTGGCAATTTTCTTGCTGATTCAAGTTTGGCTGGGGCAAAATCGACGATTTTTTCGATTGGATAACCATGATCTTCCCACCATTTTAGAAATACCCGTATTTTGGAAATAAAATGCGCTGCCTCATAACGTGGCATGCTTGATAATAAGATTATAACATATTCTTTCCAAGAAGGAACATCTTCAGGCAAAATTACTTTAATATTTCCTAATAAAGGATTTCCGCGATATAAACTTCCCATATTCGCCCCAGGAACTCTATTCACGACTCTTGACCAAGTTTCAGGTTCACATTCATGGAATAAGTCCAACCCTTGCTTTTGATCATCACCGTAAGGCTGACAAATTCGCATTTTATGAAGAGTTCTACCTTGTAAATACATTAAATCATAAAGTTTGTTATAAGTCCACCCGAATTTTCCTACAGCAGTCCATACATCTTGAGTCTTCCAATCGTAAATTGGATACATTGAATAAACATTAGGAGAGACTTTAGTAGTCCACCCAAAATCATGGAATCGAATCTTTTTTTTATTTACAATTGTTCTAAACCGATTTAAACTCTCATCTGATCTAATGGCTACTATAGATGCAGTTTTCTCTCCCTTAGAGAACCATTCTCCAAAATCCACAACAAATTCTTCAAATTCCATGCCAAATCGATAGAATGGAAATTTTTTTTGATCTACAATAGCAGTTGGGTGTGTGGGTTGGGGTTTGATCCAATTTTTTTTTTCTTCAGGATTCCATGCTATCCATTGGCTTTTATATTGACTTACTGCGTTCCGTAAATGTATTGGTAATGCTATCCAATATCCTTCAACTTCGGGCATATTAAAAATTTCTTTAACATGATCCAAAGTAGTATCGTAATTTCCTTCGAGATCCACAAACATTGAATGAACTGGGAGTCGATCCATTTCTCTGGCTACTTTTATGGCCAAATGCATCATAATGGATGAATCCTTCCCACCACTGAAAGCAACATAAACCTTAGGAAAATTTTCAAAAATTATCCTCAGTCTTTCTATAGTAGCGGTATAAACATCTTTATCAATGTATTGCTTCGGCATGGATTTTTCCCACGTGGGATTTTTACCCAATGTTTTTTATTCTATGTATATATAAAATCAGAAATATCTAAAGATTATTAATAATAAGATAGTCTTTAGATTTTCAAAAATCTATAATTGGACTAGAAAATAGATAATTGCAGTCATCTTTTAAAGTTTTGAACATTCAATAATAAACAAGATAAAAGTTTTTTGTACAAATAACAGATTATAGGCTTTAAAATGGGAAATCTTGGTTTAATGGGTTCTAACGACGAAACAAAATTAAAAATTTTGAGAATGTTTGTGGATTTTGTAGAAACCCATGATTGTGGATTAAAAATCGAAAAAAGATTTTCTAAATATGAAGATCATATTTATGTTAAAAATGGAGATGGTTTTAACAAGTATTTCACACATGATAAATTAACTTTTGTTGATACTGAAACTGGAAAAACTCACATAATATTTGTTCCAGGAGGTAAAATTGAACAAGCAGCAATTCGAATTGGATTACTTGATGTTTCTCGAATAGTTCGCCAAATTATCTGCGTATTTACACTTGATGAACCATTAGAAACACAATTTAAATTTTTTGATGTTATCAAATATTTACCAAAAAAAGCTAGTGTATTATTCACAAATCTGGATAAGTTTCCAGAAAATGAAAGAGATAGAATATTAGAAATTAAGAAAAACAAGATTATTAGTTATCTCAAAAATCGAAGAATAATTTTTGACGAATTTCACTTGATATATTTTGATATTGATAAACCTAATCTTATAGAACAAAATAAAAATACAATGAAATTGATTATAAAATTAACAACTGGGCGAAATTTAGCAGTTGATATCCCAAAAATTAAGACTGTCGAATCTAAAAAATATCAAAAAAAGAATTTTCAATCTTCTCAACGAATTATCCAAAAAACCACTCCTAATGATATGAGGAAATCTAAAATTCTGAATTCCAATAATGAAAAACAAAAAAAATACTGGTTAAATCGAGGAAATACATCATTTGAACAAGAAGATTACGAAAAAGCAAAAAACTGTTATGAAAAAGTTCTAGAGATAGACTCGAATGATGTTGTTGCATGGAGTGGTTTAGGATATGCCTATTATGAAAAAAATAATTACCAAGAAGCCATCCGCTGTTATAAAAGGGCTTTGGAGATCGATCCAAATTATGCTCTTGCA
>JAUWOE010000018.1 GCA_030612265.1 Promethearchaeum sp. | reverse complement strand
ATATGTAGTGTTTTTTACAATAGTTTTAAAAACGGGAATTTAGTACTAATGATTGATCGTAAAAATAAAGAGGTCAGTCAATGATATAAATGAAAGATATTTTCACAACGCTAAAGGATATGAATGCATTTAATTTATTCATTGAAGGTATTGAAGCAGTGAAACTCGACGTCGATTTGAAAGAAAAGGGACCATTTACTATTATAGCACCTATTGAAGAAGCAATAAAAAATTTACCAGAAAAAACTATTTTTAAACTGTTTCACGATAAAGAGGTTTTAAGAAAAGTCTTTTTCAACCATATTCTACCTGGAAAGCATTCTTACTTCGATTTATCGCACCGAAAATCAATACCTACATTGGAGGGTAATATGATTGAAATCTATCAAAACGGAGAGAAAATAGGGACAGCAAATATTCTCGTTAAAGATATAATAGGAACAAATGGTGTAATCCATATTGTGGATAATTTAATCATTCCCGATGATATTTATTTTTGATTTTCAAGTTTAATTCATATTATTTTTTTTCTCTTCCTTCTTTTTTCTTCCTTTCTTAAATTTTAATAAAAACAAATCCTTCTAATTTCTCAATGGAAATTCTTATTCGCGTAATGGAAGAGAAAGATTTACCTAAAGTTCAAGATTTATGGCGTTTAGTTAACATTGAATTAACATATTCAGATAAATATGAAGAGTTGGTAAAGATGATTAATCATAACCCAGGATTATGTTTAGTTTTAGAAAACCCATCAAATAGGGAGGATATTCTAAAAAAGGATATTCTTGGAGCAGTGTTAGGAGGTTTCGATGGTCGAAGGGGGTGGATTCACCATTTGGCAATACATCCTTCAATTCAAGGAAAGAAATATGGAACTTTGATGATGGATGAACTAATCCGAATATTTTTAGAAAGGAATGTGGTAAAATTAAAATTAGAGGTTTTTAAATCAAATAAAGAAATTATTGATTTTTATAAAAAATTAGGCTGGAATCATCGCACTGATTTATCTACCATGAGTTTAACCTTAAAAGAATAAAAAATTAAAGGTATTTGCTTTTCTACCCTTCGATTCCTAAATTTAAAATACTTGTTCCTTTCCGAGTTCGGTTAAAATATAAACATCATTGATTTTTGAATCGTATTCCACTAATTCGTAAGTTAAATATCCCAATTTTACCAGACTATCTAAAATTTCTTTGATTTTCTTTTGTTTATAAAGTTCCATGCCCATTTGAATCCTACTTTGGTTAGTTATAATCCATATTCGATCGAGTAGCATTCGTTTTTTTTGAAATGATGTCAATATAGATTGTTCATCAGCAGTTAGTTTTTTTCTGAATTGCTGTTGTTCATCATAAGCTTCTTTTTGAGATAATACATCCACCATATTTGAAAAGTCTACTTTTTGCTTTTTCGTCTCGACGTGGGTTAAATTAACAAAATCTTTGGCTGCTTTAGATTTATGCTTCTTTTTTTTTGATTTATCCTTCATGTTTAATATCCTACCAAAATAATACTAATTAATAATCAATTAAATAATAATTCAACAAAAATAATAATATTGATCAATAAAAACATATCTCAGCAATAAAAATGTCAAAAAGAGTGATTATAAAAAACGGGAAAGAAATTATTCTACGTTTGATTAAAAAAGAAGACCTTGAAGGTATTTGGGATAATTTCAATCATGTTGTTGAAGAAAAAATCTATATACCAGTTTATACTCCTGTCTTAAATCAGTGGGAAAAAGATTCATGGTATCAAGATTTGATTCAAGCTAAAAATATCTGCATAGTAGCGGTTGATAAAACATTATCTCTCCCAAAAAAAATAGTAGGTCAGCTAACAATAGAACATTCACAGTGGGAAGCAGCGAAACATGTAGGGATTTTAGGGATAATTGTTCAAAAGAGATATAGAAATTTGGGGTTGGGTTATCATCTTATTGAAATGGGAAAGGAATTGGCAATAGAGCGTGGTAAAAAAAAGATAACTTTAACTACTTTCGCTACAAACGAAGAAGGCTTGAATCTTTATAGGAAATGTGGTTTTATTATTACTGGAACCAATAAAAAACAGTATTTTATTAACGATACATATATTGATGAAATTCTAATGGAAAATTGGATAGGTTAAAAATATCGAAAGATAAAAAAGTTGATAAAATATTGAAGGGTTTTGCAGTTTAATTAAAAAAAACATGAATATCTTTCATTCAAATTCAATCGTTGCCGGAGGTTTATTAGAAATATCATAAACTACGCGATTGATTCCCTTAACTTCATTGATGATCCTAGTACTAATTTGCTCGAGGATACTCCAATCCAGTTTAGCGAAATTCGCTGTCATAGCATCAATTGATTCAACAATGCGAAGAGCGCATAGATATTCGTATGTGCGGTAATCTCCCATTACACCCACCGATTTGACAGGTAAAAACACAGCAAAAGCTTGCCAAATTTGCTCATAAATTCCTGCTTTCTTAATTTCCTCAACAACAATTGCATCAGCATCCCTAAGAATATCAAGTTTTTCCTTGGTTATTTCTCCAATACATCTCACAGCCAATCCTGGTCCTGGAAAAGGATGCCTTTGAATCAATTCTTGAGGTAATTCGAGACGAATTCCCAATTTTCTCACTTCATCTTTATATAAATCCTTTAGAGGTTCGATGATTTTCAATTTCATATTATCGGGGAGTGTTAAGTTGTGATGAGATTTGATTTTGCTTGAAATTTTACCACCTTGTCCAGCTTGGGATTCAACACGATCTGGATAGATCGTTCCTTGGGCAAGATATTCAATGTTTTGATATGTTTCTCCTAATTTCAATGCAGTTTTTTCAAAAACTTTGATAAATTGGTGGCCAATTATTTTTCTTTTTTCTTCAGGATCTTCTATTCCCTTCAATGCATCGAGAAATTCATCTTCAGCGTCAATGTAATGAAAATTTTTGAATTTCAATTGATTTTGAAACCAATCACAAACTTGTTCAACTTCATTTTTCCGTAAAACACCATTATTTATAAAAATTGGATAAACTCTATCTCCAACAGCTTTTTTAAGAAGTAATGCAACAACTGATGAGTCAACACCTCCAGATAATCCCAAAATTACCTGGTTTTCTCCAACTTCTTTCTGAATATCACTAATTGCGCCCTCTATCCAATCATCAATTTTCCAATTTTGTTGCGCTTGACAGATATCTATAATGAAATTTCGGAGTATTTCCTTTCCATGAACTGTATGGTTTACTTCAGGGTGAAATTGAAAACCATATATTTTTTGATCAACATTACCCATTGCAGCAATAGGACAAGTTTTAGTGGATCCGAATACTTCAAAGTTAGGAGGTAATTGCTCAACTTGATCCCCATGAGACATCCAGACAATTTCTTTAGGACCCCTGTTCTTGAAAATGTAATCATTGCGTTTTATAATAAATTCGGTTTTTCCAAATTCTTTTTCTTTATGTGCTACCACTTTTCCTTTAAAATATTGTCCAATAAGATGGTGACCATAACATAAGCCTAATAATGGTATCTTTCCTTCTATATATTCATAAAATTCTTGTTTAAGATATGGCGCATCCTTTTCATATACTGATGAAGGACCTCCTGAAAGAATAATTCCTTTGGGGTTTAAATTTTTAATTTTTTCAAGAGATGAATTATAAGGTAATATTTCAGAATAAATTCCTAACTCACGAACGCGTCTTGCTATTAAATGAGTATATTGGCCACCAAAATCTAAAACTAGTATGAGATCCATTTTAATGATATAATAAAAAAATAGTTAATACTAAATTTTTTGATTTTATTCAGATAAATAAAAACAATAAATACTAAGCAAAAAGGTATTATGCTTGAATTTATTAAATTTATTCAGTGACTATAATGATTTTTGAAAAAACAGTAAAAGTAACCAACAGAGGTATGATTTGTCTACCGGCATCTCTTCGTAAGAAATATAATATTAAAGATGGAGATCGTATTAGTATAATTGAAGATGAAAACGGGATGAGGATAATTCCTATTGAAGATATAGATTCACTTCGACTCAGATCAATATCTGCAAAAAAAATGCTTAAGATTATGGAAGAGGCAAAGAAAGAAGAATTGGAGTTAGAATATTAGATGGGACAACAAATTTGTTTGGATACTGGTCCAATAAATTTAAATTATTCAAAAAATCCTCCAATCAAGATAGAAGAATTATTCGAAAATATTAAAAAGAAAAATGTAGAGGCATATGTTGTTACCCCTGTTTTAGCGGAAGTTTATAAACATTTATGCGTCAGTAATGGTAAAGATTTTGCTCAATCGACTATAAATAACATCTATGAAAGATATCCGATAAATTTTATTAACATTAATAAATCACTTACTATGAAAGCAGGTTATCTAAAGTGCAATTATCGAAAAAAACTGTCCTATGTTGATTGTTTTGTCATTGCTTATGGATTAATTGAAGGAATGCCAATTCATACAACAGAGAAGAATTTACCTGATATTCATAAATTGAAAGTAATTACTTATTCTTTTTAAAGATCAAAAAAATCTTCAAAAAGATATGCTAAATTTCGGATCTTCTAATAAATAGACGGCTAATTAGTAGCCAATTTTACCAGATATTCCTCATAAATTTGTTTTTTAGTTGGATTTCGTTCATTTTCAATTAAGTTATTTAAAATCTCTCCCAAATCCTGTTTAGATAAATTATTCGAGATAAATTTTTGGAGTTTCTCGTTTTGAGGATTATTCAAGAAAAGTTTGAAAATTTCAGTTGCAGCAGGTTTTCCAATAGCGAGTAATGCTCTAAGGGAAAATTCACGGACTTCATCATACATATCGGTCATTTTTCTTGCAAGCATTGGAGCAGCTTTTACTGATTTTTCTTTTAATTTGGATAATGCCTTGGCTGCGTCTCTTCGTACGTACCAGTATTTATCATCTAGAGCTGTAATTAAATGGGGAACAGCAGACGCAGATTCATCTTTTATTTGGCCCATTGCTAATGCGGCAGCACACCGAACAGCACCATCCGATTCATCCTTTAGAGCTTCAACTAGCGCGGACAAGCCTTTAGGATCTTTTATTTTACCGAGAGATTTTATGGCTTCAACAATGACATCACTAAATTTCATACCCTCTTCTTTCACTTTTGTTGATAATTGCTCTCCATTTGTTGACTCGATAATATCTTCTCCCATAGAATAGACTCTTTGATCAGGATCAACCATTTTTATTAAATGCGGGATTGCACGGCTATCTTTAATCTTTCCCAAACCCCAACACGCATTTACTCTAACGTAATAATCCTTATCACTCAAAGCTTCAATTAATGCTTCCACAATTTGATCTAAATGTTCTCGATCACCAATTTTACCGAGTGCACGGGCTGCAGAGTTTCTAACAACCGGATCTTTATCATTTTTTAACAATGAGATTAATTTTGGAACAGCTTCAGCAATTTTTTTCTCGCCAATTTTAAATATAGCCTTTTTTTTCTCCAGAATATCAGAATCATCCAATTTTTCTAAAAGTAAATCACTTTCTGACTTATTTTCTGCCTTATTTGAATCATTTTCTGACATATTTTAATCTCCGATAATAAAAAAAAAAACACTTTATTTTTAATTTATTATACCTATTTTAAGAGTTTTAGGAGTTTTTTTTATAATTAGTTTCTTTTAATCAAATTGATACACAAATGGAAGAGGAAAAAAAAGAAAAAAAAACCTATGTCTCAGATTCTCTTGAAGATTTATTTTCTAATGAGGAAAATTCTAATGAAAGAGATAAATCCATTATATCTGATAAAGATAATAAAGATAAGAGCACAAATTTTCAAGAAATAATCAAAAAGAATATCACATTGGAACGGTCCTTGGATGATTTAATAAAAATAGATTCATTACATAGTTTTTCAAGCGAAAATCCAAAACCTTTTGAAATATTAGCAGAAAATACAGGTAAAAATGGATTTAAGATTGAATGTCCACCTGCTATTGATGCTATTCCTTGGACAAAAAAAGCTTTTTCTGATGTAATCATGATGGCAAAGGCAATTAATGAAATTAGTAGTGAAAATTATGGAGAAGATTCAAAGAAACTAGAAGTTTATTGTTATGTTCTCACAGATTCTAATAAAATTTCCCCAAACTCTCCAGGGCGCATTACTGAAATATATATCCCTTATCATTCTTTATCTGAAACGAGTGTAAATGTATCTGAAGAAGGTATATTAGAAGTACAAAAATATATTAGAGAGAATGATAAGATATTATTAGGGTGGGCACATAGTCATGGACATTTTAAAGTTTACAGTTCAAAAACGGATGAAATTAATCATAAAACACTTCTAAATGACACATCTAATACAATTGAAATAAAAAATTTCAATTTAAAGTATATTTATGGGATTACAATTAATGATGAGTCTGAAAAGTACGGTGTCATTCTCACACAATATCCATGCGGGAATTTAATTCATAGGGTTGATAAAAAATTTGATACTCAAGGAGATGAATATAGTAATTCTCAAAAATTTGAGCGTTATGGTGAAATTAAAAAGATATTAGAGTCAAGAGCATCAATAACACCACCAACTCCTGAAAAATCTCAGGAAGATATGATAAAAGAACTCAAAGACGAACTTGAAATCGAATTTACTCGTAAATTAAGAAAATCTAAAAATTTGTTGTATGATGAAATACCGGATGATATTGAGGAAAATTTTCAACAGATTCAAACCATCTTGCAGAAATATGATACTTTAATTCTTGATTCTACTGAGGAAACATTTAATTCTATATCAGAAAAGCTATTAAAATCATTTAATAAATTTAATGAGGGAATTTGACTTTAGTGAAAAGTCATATTCCCATGATACCACCAATTTTAACATGTCAATTAATAAAGTAATAGAGGAAAAAAACATGACACGGAAAAAAAATTTCTTTATTTGCAAATCTTGCGGTCTCGAACAAAATCTTGATCAATCTGTTCATATAAAACAAAATTATTGCGTAAGTTGTTATAATAAGGAGCAAATTCATCGAGAGATGATGATGAAGATGGAAAAATTCATTAGGTTCCTCAAAGAAAAAAAACAATACAGCAAAATCCGTAGAAAAAGAGTTCAAGATTTAATTAGATTAAATGAAATGCTCTCCCCTTTAACATTCTTCTTCCTTGAAGAAGGTGAAATAGATGGTCTTATCAATGATTTTCGAATAAAAGCAGTAAATAAAGGGATTGAAGCAGTAAAACAGAAATTTAAATTAGAAATTAAAAATATTCATGCAATTAAACCTGAATTAATTGAAGGCTTGATCCCAATCTGGAAATATAAACAATTTCCCCCAAAGGACAAATTAAATCATTTTAGAGATCTTATGGAACCGGTTATTGATATTTCTTCTCTAAATGAATCTGTATTAAAGCAATTATATCAAGAATTGAAGAAAAATTCAACTGTATCATATTTTACTTTGTCAAATAACGCATATTTAATCAAGAATCAACCGCTTTTTAAATATAAAAAAAAATATCTACTACAAACAGTAAAAACTTACAAATCTCAAATAAAAAAAGCAGCATCACAACCAATCCAATTCAAATATTTTATCAATAATATTGGTAAAAATTGTCAATTTCAGACATTAAATGATAAACTCAAAATAAGTATTCAAAATTATATTTTGGGGTTAGCAAAACAAGATATTGATCTGATCTCTAAAAGGATGATAAATGATATTAATCAAGGAGAACAATCAAATTTAATACCTAATATTGCGAAATACATAATGGATAATTCCGAATTCATTTTTACAAACTGGTTTACAAGACTACTACCATTTGACAAAAGTAGGTTTATGCAATCGAGATGTAAAACAGGATCACGTACAGACTTTGTAGTGCGACTTCAATATCATTTTAGAAGCTATGAACTAAAAATGATTGAAAATTCTTTAAAAGAATCGACAGAATCACTTTTAAAAGCGAAAGCTCTACAAAGAATTGAAAAATTTAGAAAAAATGAGAAATTATCAAAGGAGAAAAAGGAATTAAAAATTAAAAAAGCCCAAAACCAATTAGAGGAGAATTTAAAGCCTGAAAATTTAAAGAAAACTCAAATTGAGAATGCAAATGGGGCTCCAATGGTTGCTAGATTTTTACTTTTGAATTCTGAAAGAGCTTTCAACTTAATAATGAACAAAATAATCCGATATTACTACAGACGATTAAAGATTAAAACCCCTGTTCAATACATAACAAATGTTTTAGAAAGTGGTGCGGTTGAAAAAAATCGAGAATTAAAAGCATATTATATGATTCATTCAAGAGAATGGTAAAAAAGTAAAAATAATTAAAAAATTTGGGCGTATTATATGTGTCCATCAAGCCATTCAATAAGATCTTGAAATACTTCATCTCGATTTATTTCATTAAAAACTTCATGTCGGGCATCTTTATAGATCTTTTTAGTGATGTTCTTAATTCCATATTTTTCATATCGTTTTATTAAAATTTCAAGATTTTTACTCATATTGCTTGTCGGATCCTTCTCGCCTGCAAGAATTAAAATTGGTAGATCTTTTGGAATTTTCTGTTCATTTTCTTTTTTCCAGATCTTTTTTAGCCCTTTTAGAAGTTCTACAAAGAAACTAGTTGTACAAACAAAACCACAAAATGGATCCTCAACATATTTATTGACTTCATCTTGATCCCGAGAGAGCCATTGGAATTTGGTTTCAGCAGGTTCGTAAGGTTTATTAAACGCACCAAAAGTCATTTGATCTAATTTTTCGTTTCTTTTTTTAGGCCCTTTCTTTAATTGCGATTTAGCAATCATTGACCCCAAGAAAAGGAGTAATTTACTTTGGGATCCGTTAGTTCCACTAAGGATTGCACCATTTATTTCATTTCCCCACTGTTGAATATAATCTTGTCCCATCAGTGACCCCCATGAATGACCTAAAAAGAAAAATGGGATATTATTGGCATTTTCTTCTTTTATGTAATCTGTTAACTCTTTCAAATCTTCTACTGTGCTATCCCAACCACCTTGACCCATATAGCCTGTATTCTCTAGACCTCCTGCAGTTTTTCCATGACCTCTATGATCATTCGCATAGCAGATATAACCTGCTTTTGTAAGAGATTCTGCCATCCTTTCATATCTTAAAGCATGTTCTGCCATTCCATGGGCAATTTGAACAATTCCTTTTGCCGGACTTGCATCAGGTTGCCATTTGTATACAAAAATTTCTATTCCATCTTTATCTTTAAAATTAAAAGTTGTGGTCTGCATAAAAGAATTATAATTGAAACTAGTATTAAATTTTTTTTAATATAAAATTGAAATAGGATCGTAAAGTAAAAAAACAATATAACAAATAGTAATAAATAAATACCTAAAATCGGATGAATTTCTGTTGTCAAAGACTAATGTTAATCGAGATCAACAATTATTAGTAAATGCTCGAGAAAAATTGGAGGAAGATCTTAGTAATTTAGATACTTCATTAAAAGAGCAAAAGAGAAAAGAACAGAAATTAAAAAAGTTTTTGAAAGAAAAATCAAAAGAAATACAAGACATCACTAAAAAAATTAAGAGTTTAGCAAGCATTGAGAGTAAATCTAAAGGCCAAATCGATATTAATGTTGAAATTTTAAAATCTTTAATTGATTCGATTGATAAGTACGTCTCAGAATTAAAAGAAAAGATGGTTCAAAACTCAGAAAAAGCGATAGAAGAAAATATTTCTGATTTTCAGAATTATGTAAATGATCTTCAAGATATAATGGCTCCACTGGGAGAGTCAAAATCGATTAAAGATCAATTTCAGTTATCTCAGACAGTTATTAGTATAGCGATGACATTAGATATGCTTTCGGAAAATATCGAAGATTCTATTGAATCAATGAGTGAGCTAATTCAGAAAGCAAATGCAGATGCTTTAAAAAAATCCTCAAAAGATTTTGATGATTTCCTTCTGAGTATTCACAAAATTTTTGATGCATTTAATAATATACTACAACAATTAAAATTGGTAAATTCTATTAAAAAATACTTAGATCTAGAAGCAATTTACAGCGAATCCAATCAGATTTTAGATAATCTTGAAGAAAATCAAAAAAAACAAATGAATTTATACATTCATAAAGAGATTAGAAAGGAAGAACTTAATTATTTAGAGAAATTTGGAATGTCAAAGGATTTGGTTGATTTAAAAGCTAGAAGGGATTTTTTAAAGAAAAATTTTGAAGAAATCCAGATAAAATATAATAATTCTCATGTTGAACATGCAAAATTAAGCGAAAAATATGAATTTACGGTTCAAGAAAAAGAAACCATTAGGGATTGGTTTGAAGCTCTAACTGAAGAGGTAATTTCGCAGCAGAATATTGCAACTGATACATATAATGAAATGTTTGCAACACTCGATAGCATTGATTCAACTATTAATTTTATAAAGGCAGATATCAGAAATGCAAGTGAAAGAGAAATCATCATAATTATTAATGAATTTACAACTTATGCCAACACCTTCGGCAAAATGGTTGGCATCATTAAAAAAATTGAAAAAACAACTTTAAGCAATATGCAAAAGGGTATTAAAGTTATTAATGGAAAATCCCAAATTTATATTGAAAAAATCAGTAAAATTGTAAAAAAATTATCAAAACAGGTCAAAAACTCAAACATAAAAGCAATTGATGAATCCTTTGGAGATTTTAATTCATTTATTGGTAATTTTAAAGAAAAATTTCATATTATTCAAGATGCTGTATCCGCAATTACGTTAACAAGCTCGGGTAGTCTTATTGAAGATTTGTCAAAATTAAGTGTTGAACAAATTAAAGGCAGACAAAATCTCCTTAAATCAGAATTAGAGTTATTGTCTTTAAATACTAGACTGGATTTTATTAAGAAACAGATCCAAGGAGTAGAAAAAGAAGTAAAATTATATTCTGATAAAGGAAAAACCGATTTGAAAAGGCGTAAGGTTCTAAAAATAAGAAAATCCATATCAGAAGGGGAAAAATTACTTTCACAAGAAGTTAACTGGATAATATCAAATGCAGGGATTGTTTCTTTCGAAAATTTCACGATATCAGATTTAATTCCAAAAGATAGGATTGAATCAGATGTATCCAGAGAATATAACACGATTGAAACAAATAATCAAAGAAAAATATTAGAATGGAATATTGAAAAACTTAATAAACAAAAAACAGCTGAAATCCATTATAATATTAATGGATTCTCAATAGATCGCAAAAAAACAACAATTCCTTTTGACAATATCTCATCTCCTAAGTCATTTCGCTATCGAAATATTGCAAAACCAATTTCCTTAAAAATTATTGAAAGAGATGGCGAAGGAGCAATAATATTAACTAATCTCAGTGAACAAAATAGAATATGGAGTATTTCACTTCAATTTGAAAAAACATTGCATATCATTAATGTTCCAAATTCTTTAATCAAAGGATTAAAACCTCAAGAATCATTTATCAAAAAATATTATTATAAGAAAGCGGGCGCATTAAAACCAGTTAATTTTATTTGTGAGACTAAATATGAGATTGGATTAAATTTGGAAAGATCTAAGGAAAAAATTAATGATTATCAATGTGAAGTATTTTTTGAAAATACATCTGATTTTTTAATTCATTTGAATTCACTAGATATATTTCGACCTAATAAATCTATGAAATCTGCATATAGTAAAACGTTAAATGAAAAATTAAGGCCGAAGATGGATTTTAGAGATAAATTTACATTGAATTCTAGGTTTGATCCACCAAGATTAATGATTAAAGCTAATTTTACATTACAACTTGTATATGATTACGACCACGAGAGCAGAATAACAGTAGAAAATCTTCAAGAAACGCCCGAATTAGAATTAGAAGGTAGTTATGCTCAATCAATAAAAATTGCATCATATATACCTAAAAAGAGTCCCGTACATCCGGAAATTCAGAAAATTGATAGCGAAATAGAATCCATTCGTGATAAAATAAAAGATTTTGAATTAAAAATGAAAAATCTTCGTGATCAAATATCATTAAAACAAGAATCAAAGAGAAAATTCATAAAAAAATTAGAAAAAGAAAGATTAAAGAAGAAAACTACAAGAAAGAAAAGCTCTAGCGCTAAAAAGAAATCAACAAAAAAAATATCTAAAAAATCAAAGAAATGATTTACTTCTTTCGTTTCCTAATTTTTAAGTAAATTAGTAAAGTACTAAAAACTGCACAACTTGCTAAAATTTCTAGGTTGTAACCCGGTATGAAGGGAATATAATACGCTTGCATTGCATAAGAACTTTCTAACCTAAAGGTATCAGGCCCATTTTCAACAATAACGATTTCTAAATAATATAATCGATAAGATGGCGCGGTATAATTTAAAGATACAAAACTAACTGTGTCATTTAGACTCTCAGAATAGATTAATGAAGGAGTTTCATTGTAAGCAATCGCTTTATCTGTCATTGATACGTCTAGTGATCCATCACGTAAAATATGACTGTTTTCAGGCCTTTCATCAAAAATATAAATATAAAATACACCTTTATAAATTGCAGTACAATTAATTAACAAGTTTGCATCTGCAGTTAAATTCATAACGTAAAATCTTGCAGCACCTTGCTGTAATTGATATGAATCTACATAACTATTGTCTTCAGCAACCACAGGTTTAATTGGAATGCTGAAATTCATGAATAATAATCCAAAAACTAATAATAGAAATAATAGTTCACCTTGAAAATTAGATTTTTTCATAAGCTTCAATTAAAATTGGATCATTATAAGCAAAAAATCTTTTTACATTACTTACTTTTTTTTTATATGAAGAAAAAAAGGGGAGTTGTTCCAATTGAGCCCGAATCATCTTTACCATTAATTGATTGCCATTGTCACTTTCCGTGGAATCAAAATCCCGCCAAAATGGTTGAAACGTATGAAAAACAATACGATTTATTTTTTGAAGAAGGGGGAAAATATATTATTTCGAGTAGTGTTGATTGGGAATCACTCCAATTTATCCAAGAATATGTAGAAAGTCATGATAATATGGGATATACATCAGGGTGGGCACCTCAAACTGTTACTTTCACAAATAAAAAAAAACATGATGAAGAGTTTTTCCTATGGATGGATTTTATTAAGAATCCAAATAATTCAAATAATTATTTGGGAATTGGAGAAATTGGGCTAGATTTTCACCACGCTAAATCATTGGATAAAAGAAATCGTCAGATTGATGTTTTTAAAGAAATTATCAAAGAAACAAAGTATCTTAAAAAGCCTTATATACTTCATGTTAGAAATCCTACGAAAAATGATGTAGACATTGATAATCCAGACCATGAGTTTAATGATTTTGATAGTGTGAATAAAATAATTTTAAAAATCTTGGAAGAGGAAAAAATTGAGCATTCAAGAGTAATGTGGCATTGTTTTGCTGGTCCGACAAAAGAATGGGGAAATCAACTAGCATCAAAAGGGTACATCCTATCTGTAATAAGTTCGGCTTATGGAAATAAAAAAATGCGAAGATTTACATCTGAAGTACCAATTTCCAATATTGTAACAGAGACCGATGCACCTTATCAACATCCTTATCAATACGGTGAATATAACACCCCTAGAAACGTAAAATATGCAATAACGGCACTTGCGTTTTCTCACTCAATGGAGCAACAAGAAGTTGCGGAAATTGTAATGGATAACGCAAGAAATTTCTTTAAAATCATGCAGGATTGACCAAAATATGAAAGAAAAATTTACAATTAGAGAAGTATCAATAAATGATATTAATGATTTTTTAATTTTACGCCGTATAATGTTTGAATCCATGGATGATGCTGGTGATTTATTAGAAAAAAGCCTTGAAATAGCAAAAAATTATTTTCTAAAAACGATTCCTACTGGTGAATTTAAAGGATGGATCGTTGATTCACTATCCAAGATCGGTATAGCTGCTGGAGGGCTAGTAATAGATCAACATCCTCCTACATCTTCAAATTTTTCAGGAAAACAAGGATATGTTATGAATTTAGTTGTAATTGAGGAATATAGAAGGCAAGGAATCGGTAAAATGATCATGGAAACTATAATTAAATGGCTGAAATCTGAACATATTGAGAAAGTAACTGTATATGCTTCTAAGATGGGATTATCTCTTTATCAAGAACTAGGATTTAAACAAGGAACTGAAATGTGCAAAAAAATATAAATCTATAAATGAAAAAAATTACAGTAGAATTATGGATTCAGAAATTCGTCCGAGCAATTAAAAAAAATCCTGGAAAAAGCAATGCGTGAGCAAATTAAACTAACAGAAATTAAAATCAGCGTTAATCAAAGATTCGTTCAACATAAAAACTTGAATGGTCAAAAAATAAAAGAAGCTTTAGCGCGTTTATTTAAAGCATATTCGGATAATTTATCAGATAAACAGAGAGAAAAAATAAAACAATTTTATTCTGAAGAATATGAAATAGCAAACGTAGTTCTTTTTGATAAAAAGTCCTAACTTGTGATTATGAATATGGAAGAAAAATCTATCCTCTTTGCTTGTATTGGCAATTCATGTCGATCCCAAATGGCTGAAGGGATTGCTAAAAACTTAAGTGAAGGAAAATTTTCTGTACAATCCGCGGGAACAAAACCAGAAAAAAAAGTTACTCCGTTTGCAGTTCAAGTAATGAAAGAAATTGGAATTGATATTTCACACCAAGAACCAAAATTAATAACCGTTGATATGTTAATTGCTTCGACACATTTTGTTTCGATGGGATGTGGAGTCCAAGAAGCTTGTCCAGTACCCATTGGAGTTCCAAATGTTGAAGATTGGGATATAGAAGACCCATGGGGAAAGGACATCCAATTTTTCCGAAAAACAAGAGATATAATAAAGGAAAAAGTTGAAAATTTACTTAAAGAATTATAAGATTAGAGATTAGATAATTAAAATGCAAGATATTTCAATCGAAAAATGCGATCCCGACAATCTAATGGAGTTTTCTCGGATAATTTCACAAGCTTTCAATGATAAATTTCCATTTTTCTTTAAAAGTTTACCTGAGGAAGAATATATTATATTAGTTGAGCAATTGAAATTAAATCGCGTAGAAAAGTTAGATTTTCATGGTTGTTATATCTTAGAATATGATGGAAAATATGTAGCTGCTTTAAATTTAATTTATAAGGAGATGGAACGAGAATCTTTTAGATTTATTTTTAAAACTCTACGAAAAAAAATGAATTTATGGTACACTTTTCGTTCAACCCTTATAATTTTTATTGATGAGCATGAAAAAGTGCCAAAGAATACCTTAGAAATAAGAGCAGTATGCGTAAATCAAGCATATAGAAAAAAAGGGATAGGATACAAATTGTTACAATTTTCTGAAGATTTAGCAAGGAAAAGGAATATGAAACATCTAGAATTATCAGTTTTAAGTCGAAACACTGAAGCTATTTCCCTGTATGAATCATTTGGCTTTAAAATTATTTCAACAAAAAAAATGAGATTTGCAAAAATATTTTGGAATATTGAAAAAATTCACACGATGCGAAAAGAACTAATTTAAATTTCGCGTGAATTGACTTTTAGGCTCCATTACCTATTTTTTTTAGTTATTTTTTTCCATTGATTGAATTTTAATTCCATTTTTTCAAGTCTATTCTCACGAGATGTAAATTCTATTAATTCTTTTTTTTTATCTAGAGAATTATATAAATCTGATTTCGATTTAATTTTTCTTTCTGCAATATCGCATAATATTAAAAGACCACTAATTGTAGATTCGGGATTTTTTAATATTAAAACTGGTGAATTTAACAAATCTGAAAATCTCTGGCAAAATCTTTGGTTTCTTGTAATTCCACCAAGAATCGCATATTTTTTAGAAGGTTTTTCAGCAATACTATTTAAAATATTAATATTTTCTGTTACTGCAAACTGTATATTATCAAAAATGCTCCCAATTAATGAAAACAAAGATGTATTTATTTCTTCCATTCCTCCAGGAGAAACAAATTGAAAAATTCCGGGTGTTATGGAAGTTTTCGTTGAAGCAAGAGCAGACGGACCCAATAATGCAAATACAGACTCTTCAATGATTTTTTCATTTGTTATGTTTTCTTCCCAATCATCAAATTTTTCAAATTGCTGGTCAAGTTCTCTAAATCGTTCTTTAAGGGAATTATCATTTGATTTGGAAAATAAATTGGCTGCCCAAACAAGAATTTGTCCCGTAATTCCAGTATTTGCTTCTAATATATAATTTTCGCATAGATTTTTACATGAAATAAAAGTGGTCCAAGTATTCATATCTGGATTTAATATAAATTTCTCAATAATTCTTTGTACAGGTGTAGTGCTGCCCACGACAGCAACGGTTATATCTACATCAATAAGTCCAGCACCAAGCAATGCTGCTTGTGTATCTGGCAATCCAGCGATTAATTCTGCTTCTGGACAAAGGTTTAATTCTTTTTGAATCTCTTCTGAAACATTACCTACTACCTCACCAGATTGGACAGGCCAAGGAAAAAATTGATCTGGAAGATCAAGGATATCATGCCATGCTGAATGCCAAAATTTTTCTTCTAGATCGAAAAATCCAGATTCTGCCGCACTTGTATAATTTGCATGAGATTCAGCACCAAGTTTCATTAAAATCCAACTATCCATTGGTACATACTGAACAATATTATTTGCTCCTTCGATAGTATCTGCATTTTCTCTAAACCACTTATATCGTGCAGGAGGAAAAAGTAAGGATGGAAAATGACCTGTTGATTGATAAAATGATTTACCAGTTGCATCTTCAAATTTTTCATCTATTTCTTCAGCAAAATCGAAACCTCTGATGTCAAAACTTGCACCAATATATATGGGGTCATTTTTTTCATCAATAAAAACGCAACTTGGTCTAATTGATGATGCTGTTATATACCGAATTTCTTTAGGATCAATTTTAGCCGCTTTTATTGTAGATTTTGTTAAGTCAATTATTTTGCTCCAATAAGTTGTACGATCATAGCTACGATGAAAGCCATCTTCACTTTGAATAACATGTGGAATAATTGTTTTTATTGTAATTATTTGATTTTCTTCATTAGCAATAGCACATTTGATCGTTTTACTAGTAATATCATAAACAAGCCGAAACATGATAATATTCCACTTCTTCTTCTGTATTCTTTTTTTAAGAATTTAGTCATTCAAATATCCATTATTTTTAAACCAATCAGTTTCATCTTTTATTGCTATTCTGAGATTAGTTTTAGGCATTTTTAATTCGTTCCATGATTTGCTGCAATCAAATTGGCGATATCTTGCTGCGCTTACACTTTCTAAGGGCGTATTTGGGTGTTTTTTAGTTATGTTGACTGAAATGAATTCATCAAAAAATGCAAAAGTTTGTCCGATAATCAGCGGAATTTGAACCTTAGGTGCTTTTTTACCTACTACATCTGCTGCTAAACGTAGAAATTCTAAAAATGTTAAATTTTTATTTCCTGCAATATATCTATTACCTGGTTTTCCATTTTCAATTGCTAATACATGAGCCATTGCTACATCTTTGACATGAACAATATTTAACCCAGTATCGACATATACAGGAATCGCACCATTCATGAAATCCCTAAGAATTCGCCCCGTTGGTGTTGGTTTGATATCATAAGCTCCAATTGGAACTGTAGGAAGAATTGTACATACATCAATTCCCTTTTTATTCCACTTAAAGGCAACTCGTTCTCCAAGGTATTTTGATATTTTATAGTGCCCCGAAAGTTCCTTTTTGGATGCAAAATGTTCCTCGTTTGCAATTGATCCCTCATTCGGGATTCCGATAGCACTTTCAGAGCTTGTATAAATCACTTTTTTTATTCTCTTTTCCTTTGCTATTTGAAATAAAAGATTAACACTTCTAACATTTACATCGTACATTGATTTAACTTTGCCAGGATCTGCTCCCATCCACCATTTAGGTAACCAAGAATAAATTGCACCATTGTGGATGATAAAATCACAATCTTCAATTGCATTTTCTAGAGATTTCCTATCTCTCAAGTCTCCAAATGCAAACTCTATAGGTAAATTTTTAATAGTGCTGAGATCAGAAGTCTTACGTACAAAAGCGCGTACATTATATCCTTTCTCAATACATGCACGTACAATATTTGCACCAATAAATCCATTCGCACCTGTTACCAATATTTTAGACATAGAGTTCACCTAAGGATTAAAACAAAAGGCTTCTCATTTTAAGAAGGTTTTTGATTTTACCTTTAACGACGATAATTGAACCATTGGAATAAGCATCAACTGCACCTAATTCTTTATTGAAAAGACCCATCATGATTTTTTCTTCCAAAAAATTAATCTTTACAAGAGCATCTGGAGTTTCAGTTTTATCTTTGATTTCTATCCCCTCAGCTCCATTAATCATAATGGACACTGTTCGACTAGTATCAAGAAACTTTATTTCTAAAATATCAAGAAAATTCTTGAGTTTTTTTCTCACTTTTTCCTTTGAATTATATCGTTTTCCAATTTCTTCTAAACATTGTTCCATCGTTTCAAATACCATTTTTGTTCACTTTATTTGTGTGTTTATTTCTTTTTGTTTTATTGTAGATTCTTTTTTATAAAAAAGGGTTTTAAATTTAGATTAAATCCTTAACAAGTTCAAGGAGATCCAATACAATGATTTTTGATTTTATCTTCTCTGCAGCTTCTTGCAAATTTTCTAGACAGAAGGGACAAGTAGTTGATAAAATTTCCGCTCCAGTTTCTTCGGCTTCCTTAATACGTTCAATACTTGTATCTAACGCAAATTCAGGGTATCCAGATTTCACACCACCACCTGCACCACAGCAATAAGAATTTCCCCTATTTCTTCGCAATTCAACGAAGTTGTCTGGACAGATCTCTTTAATTACTTCTCTTGGGGCATCATATACTTCAACATGCCGACCAAGGTGACATGGATCATGATACGTTATTTTTTTGGAGAGTTTCTTTTTAATTGTCAATCTGCCCTCTTTGATTATATTGTTAATGAGTTCAATAGAATGCAAAACTTCAAAATCCCATTCATTAATCCTTTTTGGATAATCAATTTTCAAAGTTCGATAACAACCCGCACAATTTGTAACTATTTTCTTAATTCCAGAATCTTTAAAAAGATTGAAGTTATGTATAGCTGTTTCCTTCCCAAGTTCTTCTACACCTGTTCGAAAATTAATTGAACCACAGCACCATTCATCCTTTAAAATTGTGAGATCTACATCAGATTTCTCTATAACTGACAGAAAATCCAACGACATTGAATTTAAACGATAAGTAGCAGTACACCCAACAAAGAACAAGTATTCTCCACCAGGTTTTAGGAATTTTGAATCTTTTGAGAGCCAATTCAGTCGATCTTCATGTTTCCCATTATAGGGATTGTGTTCTTTTTTCTGAAATTCAAATATTTCTTTGTGCCTTGGTAAAGGAGCCACTCCTGCGTCTACTAAATCTGCCCGCAGATCTTCCCAAATATCGGTATGCTCCCCAATATTTGTTCTGGCGTTAATTTCCATATCAGGATTAACACAATTATTACAAACTTCATGACAAGAACCACATAAAGTACAATGATATACTATTTCTGCCAATTCTTCAGTTGGTTCGATTTTTCCTTCAAGCAATGCACGAGCAATTGAAAATCTCCCACGAGCAAAATAACTTTCAAATCCAGGGCCATTTTCTCGATTAGGGCAAGATATTTCAATAATTGGCTTGCTATAAGGGCCTTTCAAAGCATTTCTACAATCTCCGACAGCAACACATGAATATATATTTTCTTCAAGTTCCTTAATTCGTCTAAATTCCTTTTTCTCACTATCAGCCACATTTTTCACCATACAATTTTTAAAATCGAAACTTTCCTGGACTGATTAAATTATACGGATCACAAACCTTCTTAATCTTCTTGTAAAATGCATAGTATTCATCAGAGAAATATCGCGAGTCGACAATCACATGGGACCCAATTTGACCACACATATACAAGACACAGCCCGATTCTAGTAAAAGACGAAATTGATCTTTCCATAAATCGATAACTCCTTGTTTAAATTCTTCATCGTGTGTTGCCGATAATCCCCCACCGATATAACAAGTGTTATGATTTAGCATTACAACATGACTTACTCCTGATTCTGCATCCACCTCCAATAATTCGTCGGCATGTTCCCTTTCCCAATTATCCATCTTATGGATAATATCTGGCATTAGTGACACAGGGCACATTACTTCGGTTGTTGCAGGAAAATAATCAGGCCCCATAACTGAGAAAAGAGAATGATAAACTTGCCAATGACCTTGTTCTCCATAAAACCAATCGGTAATATTTCCTTGTTGTGGACTAGGACCTAATTCACGTGTTGAATATTTTTTGGCAATTTTTTCAAGAGTTTCCATATTTGCTTCTAATACACGATCATCAAATGCTTCGGTCACATAAAATATGACACCACCTTTGATATCACCCCATGATTTAATTAAATTATCCATAGTTACACCAGCAACTGATGGAGGGGGAGTAAAGAAGAAATCATATATACCCAATTCTTTTGACCATCCTTTCATCATCATTTCTTGAATCATATCTCTAACATTTTCATAGATACGATCTTTGATTAGGAAAGTTTTTCCTCCAAAATAAGTTGGTTTTGGAAATATTTTTAATGAAACAGTTGTTTTTATTCCCATTGTTCCGTTATCTCCTAAGAAAATACCCATTAAATCTGAACCATGACCCAAACGAACGAATGGTTTTAATACATGTTTACTCGCTTGCGATCCAAGAGTAATTACATCACCATTACCTAAGACCACTTCAAGTCCAACACAATTATCTGTGCATTTTCCATATTTTGCACATCCTCCACCCCCACCCGAATGATGAGACATTCCTCCTCCGATAGCAGCGTTCAAGCCAGAGCCTGGACCCATATTTCCTGTATAATATCCTTTGTCAAAAAGGACAGCATTTAACCTAGACCAGCTGATCCCTGCTTGAGTAGTAACCACATGATTATCTTCATCAATATTTAGAATTTTATCCATCCGTGTCATATCGACAAGAATTGTCTCATTGTTAATTGGCTTTACTCCACCCATAAGGCCACATCCTCCACCTCTCGGGAGGATTGGTGAATTATACTTAATTGCACATTTAACAATTTCCACAACTTCTTCTGTTGACCTTGGTCTGACTACAATTTTAGGACTAATTTCTGCAAGGCAAGGATCTAATCCCCTTGCATAGCTGACACAATCTCCATCTTTAGCACTACAATACATATTACCAACAATCGAAGCTAATTCATCATATAATTCCATTTTAAACATTCTGTATTATTTTTTTAACTGTTTCATTTCTATTGATTTAAATATTTATTGAAATGAAGTTGTTTTGAATATTTTTTATTGTTTCAATTTTGTTATTTTTTGAAACAATTATATATATACTTATTTCTGAACACCTTTAAAAATTTTTTTCTTGCGGATGAAATTTTTAATATTATTTTTGATTATAAGTTTTATCACAATCCTTAAGAAATTGAGTACATATATAAAATGTTCTCAACAAACATTCAAATTCAACTCGTTCAATCGTATCTTTACATGTATGGTAATAAAACTCTTTAGATGATTCTGGAAGGCTACAAATGGAAGTTGTTGAAATTCCTTTTCGAGCAAAACTCATTGAATCTGTATATGCCATTGAAGATTCAATTTTTACTGGAATTGAAAGTTTGTCGGCAGATTCTTTGATTCTTAGTGCTAAGTTCTTATCAAGTTTAATCATTCCTGTAATCTCACCTTTATGAATTGTTAAACATTCTGTACGGTTGCCAATCATATCTAAATTAACTACATATGCTTTTATTATTTCGTTATAATGTTTTTTTATAAAAGCTCGACTACCTCTTGAACCAATTTCTTCACAACCAAACGCTAAGATCCAAATTTCTAAATTTTTCAGTCGATTTTCTTCTTGAGAGAAATATTTAGCAAGGGAATAACTTACTCCCATACCTGCGAGGTTGTCATTCGCACCCATAACTGGTTGATTAGATATCAAGAAAAATAGCTGAATAAGAGCAGGTATAATTCCAAGAATTAAAATCCAAACCAAGATCATTTCTATGGTATGATTGATGAGCCCCAATTTGAAAATTATTAAAAATACAAATAATATAATATTTAAAAAGAAATTGAGAGCAATAATTATTGCAAATCTGTAACCCCATTTTTTCATCAGTGGAAATTCCCAATTAGAGTCTAAATGTGACCCAATGATAACAATTTTTTTTGTATCTGAAGTTGATTTGATTTTTCCTATGATATTTATTGATTTTTTTTTAGGAAAAAACGGATCAAGCAAAGGTAATGCAAGATTTGTCTGTACAACGAAAATAAAGACAGAACAGAATGAGAATAATAAGGCAAACCAAAATGACCAGCTATAAAATCCAAGTGTAAGAATATATAAAATCATCGGGATACGAAAAGCTGCTTTATACGCGGCAGGTTGAACAACAAATTCTTCATTAATGGTAGAATCACAAATTTTATTTAATTTTTTTTGAAAAAGGATTGCTGCAAGTTTTTCATTTTTACTAGCTGGAGGGCGAGGACCGACACTCTCACAAAATTCTTGAATGAATTGTTTTAATTCTTTTAATAGATTTATTGAATTCATAATTTTAAACCCATAACCAATAATATTGAAAGAATTGTTCCACTATTACTATTTATTGAAACAATAATATATAGTTATTTTTATCATCATTTATAATTTTTTCATCTGGATTGGTAATTTTTCCATCTGGATTGGTCATTAATTCAATAGAACAAGAAATTAATTGATTTGAGTACAAAAGAATATTAAATTATAATTTAATATTCTTAGTAGAGGACATTTATGAAAGATCATTTTGGATATATGGGAAAAATACTATGGGTTGATTTATCTACTAAAGAAATAACTGAAGAAAATCCTTCAGAAGAGATTTATCGTAAATACCTCGGTGGATATGGCTTAGGTGTATATTATATTTATAAAAATATCAAACCAAATTCAGATCCTTTGGGACCAAACAACATTCTTGGATTTTGTCCTGGTTTGTTTACAGGAACCATAGCACCCATCACAGGTAGGTATATGGTTTGTGGTAAAAGTCCATTAACTGGAAAAGGAAAAACAATTTCAGGCGAGCAATCTAGTGGAGGATGGGGCGATTCAAATTCTGGTGGTTATTTCGGTCCCGCAATTCGCCGCGCTGGTTATGATGCAATTTTTATAAAGGGTGCTTCAGTATCACCTGTTTATCTCTATATCGATGAAAATATTAAAGAATTGAGAGATGCAAAGGATTTATGGACAAAGGATACTACTGATACTGAAATATTATTAAAAGAAAAATATGGAAAAGGGGTAAATGTAGCATCAATTGGTCGAGCAGGAGAGAATGTCTCATTAATCGCAGGAATAGTTAATGATGGTGGACGTATTGCAGCTAGGAGTGGACTTGGTGCCGTTATGGGTTCTAAAAAACTTAAAGCACTCTGTTTAAAAGGAAGATCTCGTATAAAGTTGAAGGACCCAGAAAGGGCAAAAGTCCTTTCCAATGAATACAGAAAAACGATTAAAAGAAACGCAGAATTTAAGTATGTAATGCCTTTTCTTAAACACGCTTCAAAATTTAGTAAAATGATGCGTATTTTTAAAATACCAATGGTTAGTAATGATTTCTTACAAGCTCAAATTCTCCATGGATTTGGAACATCATTTTCGGCTTCAATAAGTTCAGAAAATGGTGATACTCCTATAAAAAATCATAAGGGGATTGGATATATTGATTACCCCCAGAATGTTGCGCGGTCTTTCAATGGGCCTAATTTTATTCCATATAGAAAGGAAGTGTATGGATGTTATGGGTGTCCTCTACGATGTGGTGCAATTTTGAGCATACCAGAGTTGGGATTGGAGGAAACACATCGACCTGAATATGAAACTATTGCGGCTTTTGGTGGATTGATCTTAAATCCAGATGTAAATATACTACTTCAACTAAATGAATATCTCAATCGGGAAGGTATGGATACAATTTCAGCAGGCGGTATTATTGCATTCGTTCTTGAACTTGTGGAAAAAGGGATTCTCACTAAATCAGATTTTAAATGTAAAGAATTTCCAGATGGATTCCTACCTGAATGGAATAAATCAGATTATATTTTGCCTTTATTGAGAATGATAGTAAATAGGGAAGGCATTGGAGACATATTGGCAGATGGTACTAAAGAAGCTGGTAAAAAACTTAGGAAAAATGGTTCATTAATTGAATATGCTCTAACTGCAAATGGTCAAGAATTACCAATGCATGATGGAAGATATATGAAAAGCTTATTGCTAGCATACTTAACTGATCCTACTCCTGGTAGACATACAGCACTTAGCATCGATTTTGCACATATTGGTCCAATTAATCGATTTATTAATGGATTGAAATTCCCAAATTCAAAGAACCTAAAACAAAAAGGTATCCATCAGGCTAAAATCGCTAAATTTTACCAAAGTTTCAATTCAATAGGATTTTGCCATTTTTCGATGTGGATTGGTAGTTATCCTCTTTGGGAATTATTTAAATCTATTAATGATTGGGACATCACTCCAGATGAATTCTTGGAAATAGGATATCGAATACAAACTCTGCGCCAAATGTTCAATGCTAGGGAAGGAGCGATCCGGCATGAAATTCCAAAACGTGCATTAGGAATGCCCCCTTTGGAAAAAGGACCGTTGAGAGGAGTTTCAGTTGATGTTGAAGAAATGATACAAGGTTATTATGAAACAATGGGTTTCCATAATGATGGGGTTCCGCTTGAACAAACCCTAAAAGATTTAAATTTAGAATTTTGTTTAAAAGATTTAAAAAATTGTCAAGGTCGTCCTAATAGATTAGAAATAGAACCAGTTGAGTCAGAAATCCAAAAACAAAGTAATCTCCTCGAAAAAAACAAAAGTATTGAATATAAATTTCACTTTACAATAAATATAACTTGTCTAATTGAATATAGGAATATAAATGAAGAAATAATTTTATCATTTAATTCACTCCCTAAGATTTCGGAAATTTTAAAGAAATTGAAAATTCACTATGGAGTAAATGCATTTTCTTCATCGGGTATAAGAAAAAATTTAATTGCAGTATTCATTAATGGCGTTAGGCAATCCAATGATCAATTTAAAAATTCTGTGAATGAGGATGATATATTTACAATAGTCAACCCGATCACAGGTGGATAAGTGTAATATAATGATTGAAGAAATTGATATAAACTCATTTGTAAAAAGTGTAACAAAGACCGTCCTTCGTATGAGGATATTTTTGCTCCTATATCTTCATCAAAATAAAGAATTATATGTATCAGAAATAAGCGAGATCCTAAAAAAAAGCAAAGCTACTGTTTCTCGCCATTTAGATGCAATGGAAAATGAAGGTGTATTAGTATCATCTTTAATTCCTAATAATAAAAAAGTAAACAAAAGATATTATAAATTATCGATTCAGAGATTGGATTCAATAATACCTGAAGATTTAATGAATATTGCTCCTGAAAATTTTAATGATGACGTTTATAGAATGAAATTTTACTTTAAAATTATTGAAATTATGAAATCTATGAAAGTTTTAATTACAACTGGTTTCGATATCATTGATCCCTTTTTAGAGACTTTGGAAAATGGTCTGAAGCATATGGAATATAAGGATTTAAATAAAGGGATATATAAAGAAAAAGATTTTGCTAAAGCAGATGATAAATTTAGTAAACTGATGCCAATGATTTTTCCTGATAAAACGCTATATTTTGATGAAGTTTTACTTAGTAAGAACTCTCTCAAAGAGGTTGATTTATTGTATAAAGAATTTATTAAAAAATTGAAAGATTTAAGTAAACATTCTAAAGATTCAGGTGAAGAAAAATCAATTTTATTCATTTCATCAATGATTCCTTTGAAGAAGTTTCTCGAGCAATAATCATTGGTATATCAATCAATATCTTTAAAAGGTGAAAAAATAATTATAAATTATTGTTTCAAAAAATAGTAAAATTGAAACAATAGAAAATATTCAGAATTATCTAATTTCAATTAAAATTTCAGTTGAAATTAATGATCTAGGTGAATATAAACATGTCAGATTCAAGTGGTTTAAAAACAGCTATTATTGCATCAATTATTGCTTTAGTATTATTGTTTGCAACAGGTTTGGGACTAATGGTGTTTGCGGTCCATTATTTCATAGAAATTTTGAAATTGGAAATAGTATTAAATATAGATATAAACATTGCATTATATTCTGTAATTGTAATGATGTCAATGGGATTTTTAATGGTAATAGTTGGTATCATACAAAATATAGGAGTAATAAATCGGATTAAAAAATATATGGACAAAGTGATTGATAGTGATGTTAGTTTCAATACTCAACAAAATAATTCAACTCCATTACAACAATCTCCAACTAGTGTTGGTGGAGGATTACGAATTATTCGAGGTCAAATGCCTCAAGCTCAGGTTGTAGAGAAGGAACAAACAAAAAAACCAGCAAGATCACAAACTCCAACAAAGGTTGCACCTAAAGTAAAAAAAAAAAACGTTCAACCAACAAAAACTTCAAAAAATAACAAAAATCTAGTTACTGGTCCAATAGTATCTTTAGAAGAAGGTCTACAAACGATAGTTGATAACTATAACAAAGAAAAAGTTATGCAATCTTTCAAAGGCTGGGAAAATACTTTAATGATGAATTTTAAAGACCTTGGAAAATCTTACTTATACAAAGTTGATGGATCAAATGGCATAGAATTCTCTGAAGGGGTAGATAACTCAGCCGCGGTTCAAGTTATCATGGATTCGGATATCTTTATAAAAATGATAAGTAAACAAATCAACCCTATTAAAGCATATTCCAGCGGTGGATTGGAAGTTAAAGGTCAAATGAAAAATATGCTGAAACTACGGAAATTGATGTTTTAGACTTTTTCTAATTCCACTATTATAAAAAAAAAAATTGAAAATTGTTGAAAAAAAATGAAAGCATTTGTAACATCAGATTTCTCTCCAGAATCACTTGCAGAATTAAAAAAAGTTTTGCAAGATGAAGTTATTTATGAGAGCTGGCGTGATACTGGAAATTTATACTTTAGTGCTGAGGATTTAATCAAGAAAATTAAAGAAATTGGTGCAGAAATTTTAATTTGTGAAGGAGATAATGTTAAAAAAGCAGTAATAGAAAATGTAGATCTAAAAATAATATGTTCTACACGAGATGATCCCAATAATGTTGATATTAAAACTGCTACTGCTAAATCGATCCCTGTATTATTTGCTCCAAAACGAAATACTTCTGCCGTAGCAGAATTAACAGTTTCATTAATATTATCTCTTGCTCGAAACCTTCATTCAGTTGAAAGAATTCTTCATTCTGATAAATTTATTGTGGATGAATTTGCGGATTATGTAAAATATTATAATCTTTTTAAGGGATTTGAATTAAATGGAAAAACCATTGGAATAATTGGTCTTGGTGCTATTGGTTATGAAGTCGCAAAAAGATTATATGCTTTCAATGTAAAATTTCTAATTTATGATCCATATGTAATTCAAGAACGTTTACATGCAATTAAAGGTGTTTCAGTTGATTTAAATACATTAATGGCAAATTCAGATGTAATTACTATTCATTGTCCTCCTACTGATGAAACTGACGGAATAGTGGGTGAAGAAGAGCTAAAATTAATGAAATCAAGTGCATATTTAATTAATCTTGCGAGAGCTTCAGTAATAAATGAAGATATATTATTGGATATGTTGAAAGAGAAAAAAATTGCTGGTGCTGCACTTGATGTATTCTCAGTAGAACCAGTAGATCATGATAATGAATTTTTGGAATTGGATAATGTTATTGTAACTCCTCATTTAGGTGGAGATACTATTGATACTAATCACCGTCATGGAATGATGATAGTAGAAGGTATTAAGGCAATTCTAAATAAACATACGCCAAATAATATTAAAAATCCTGAAGTGTTATCAGTATATTCTCCCGCAAATATTGAAGAAATACCTGATGCAGGAGATGGAATTCCAATTACATTAGAAAGATATGCACCTCAAATTCAATCTCTAATAGATACTGCTAATTTGTTAATTAAAGAGAAATTTAATGTGGGAACTGCTGGGAACCTTTCATTGCGTGTTCAACTGCCAAATGGCGAAGATGCATACATAGTTACTCCAAGTACTGTAAAATATGATGAAATGACAATTCAAGATGTAGTAATTGTCGATGATAATGGTGAAACAATTGTGGGTATTCGAAACCCAACATCAGAAAGGAAATTGCACATTAGAATTTACCAAGAACGTGCCGATGTAAATGCAATAATTCATTCACATGCCCCATTTTCTACAGTTCTTTCAATAGCTAAAATGCCAATTGGACCAATAGTTGATGAAGTAATACCTTTTATTGGTGGTTGCGAAGTAGCAGAATATGGTTTTGCAGGTACTGATGAACTCGCAGAAAATGCTGTAAATGCATTGGGTGATAATTATTGTTGCTTTTTGGCAAATCATGGTAATGTTTGTGCTGGAATAGATATGGAACATGCTTGGACGATTTGTCAACAAGTTGAAATGACTTCAAAAATTCAATATCATGCTTCATTATTAGGAACAATCTATGCTTTACCTGAAGATGCAGAAGAACAAGAAAAGGAGATATATAATGTAATGAAAGAAGTCAATGATATAAAATAATAAAATATAACCATTATTGGGTGAAGTGACTTTTAGGTCAATGACATTACCCGTCGTATAAGTAAGAGAAAAAAAGGTAAGCCTAAAAGTCATTTCAACCTATATTTCTATTATCTTTTTATTTTATCAGGCAGATAAAAGTCATATTTCTTTCTAAATATCTTAGTTTTAAGGAAACGATCAAACCGTCGGAAATTTTGAAAAAGAACCCAAATCATTTTATCGTTTTTATAATATTTATCAATTTCCTTCAATGTAATCGGTTCAATATTGAATTCTTTAGCTTCCGATGCAAAAAAATCATTTACGACATTAAGCAAGTCCGGAATCATTTCAGCTAATTGTTCCTTATGAAAGTTAGCGATTAAATCGATTGTTACTAGGCGCCAATCATAGTAGCGGTCTAAAACTTCATCTAAAAAGAATAATTTTAAAATCCATCTCATAAATGATGGTGCACTTTTTAAAAATAAAGTTCCATCCATTGCA
>JAUWOE010000265.1 GCA_030612265.1 Promethearchaeum sp. | reverse complement strand
GATACTTGCGGGCAATAATGTTCAAATCCATTTTTTCTGTAATATCAACTACGAACGTAGCAACAACGTTCTCTATCTTATAAGTAAATTTTTCTTCAGAATTATCTTCAGATATTTCTTCAGTTTTTTTTGCAGATTTTTTTGCAGATTTTTTTGCAGATTTTTTTGCAGATTTTTTTGCAGTCATTTTTGCATTTCACCTTGAAAAAATATTTTTTAATTCATTATTTAATGATTTTTATTTAAGTTATATTTAAAAAACGAACTACCTATTTAAGGGTAAATTAATTTATAAAGTATTTCTTTTTAAGGGAAGTTCACTATCTATAAATGTCAATTAGGGTCTATCTTTTGTTAAAATAGCACGGATATTACAAATTGAAGATAAATGGTTATAAAAATCGTGAAAATCCTAATAATTAATAACAATAATCAATGAATCAATAAATATAAATAAAAGCAAAATGATAAAAGAAGAGGTAACGTGCATTAAGAAATGATTGTGGACAAATATTCTTCAATCAACCTTTATAATATAGACAACGACGTAATAATATAATTTGAAATTAGTTTATCAATATAAATCAATAATACTCCAATAAAAATTGTTATAACACCAAACCATTTCGCAGTTTTTTTATAAATTTGTGTTTGATCTCCATAATTTTCCTTGCCTGAAAGTGCGTTATATATGAATTTTATAAGGGTAAACCATGTGCCCAAACACATGAGTGATATGATTATAACTTCAATATACATTATAATCGGAAGGTTTAACTCAGTGCCGTTGCTTAAGATTAGTCCATCTATTTTTAAGAAATATGGAAACCAGAAGACAACTGCCTTAACAGCAAAGAAAATTCCCAAAGGAGTAATTCCAGCGAAAATAACAGAGATTAACATTAAATAGGTATAAATAACGCAGATTTCAGCAAGAAAAACGGCACCAGAATCAAAACCGTTAATAATCCATGTAAAAAAGTAAGAAAATGAGACAATAAACATCGATAACATAACAGTTCCTTCAAAATTTCGATTGAAATGCAATATAGGATGTGGATTTTTTTCATTAAAATCAGTGAATTTCATAATAAAAACATGAGCGGCTAAAATTAGCAATATGTAGATTGGTGTTAGAAAATGGAGAAAAGCTAAAAAGATAGTTAAGATTGCTAAACAAATGAGAAATATGGTGGAAATTTCTTCACGAGCATGAGCATGGGGAAATTTTTTAACCAAAGGAGATTTTTCTTCTTTTATTGTTTGTCCCACATTCATAATATATTATACAATTATTACTTGTAAATAAGATTACACCAGAGTAGAAAGAATGAAAAAATATGGATATCAAAAGCACATTTTCAAAAAAAAAACTTCTAACCGGGGAAAACATCGATTTAGTGAAATCTACAGTTGAACATAGTTCAGGTCTTTATCAACAGATTAAATCTCCTGGTGTTTTAGAAAATTTGACAATTGATATTGAAGATCAATTCGAGTTTAAAAAATACCTTATATACATCGAAAACCAATGGAACCTTAATCATGATTTCACCTTTTCTATCTCCATGAAAGGAGTGAAAAATAATCCCAAACAGACTTTTATTGGACAAGCAAGCATATATAGCTTAAATTTTCTCCATTCTCGAGCCGAAATTGGAATTTGGTTGGGAAGGGCTAATTGGAGCAAGGGAATTGCAAAAGAAGCGCTAAAGATGTTGATATCCCATGCTTTTTTAGATATTCATTTAAATCGTCTACAAGCACATATTTTCACCCAAAATGATTCTTCAATTAAATTATTTGAAAAATTAGGTTTTAAGAGAGAGGGTTTAAATGAGCGCTATGTAAAAAAAACCAATGGGGATTTTAATGATGTTTATGTTTACGCGCTCTTATTTAAAAATTGGGTAAAAATAAATAAAGAAATTGAATCTAATAAAAATTAAAAAAAGGTTTTTTGATATAAAAATTAAACTAAATCGTATGAAATTTTCAAAGGAAGTATTATTATGGGTTACTCCGCCATTAATTGCGGATATTTGGTGGCATATTATTTCTCTACCAACTATTTATAATCCCTGGCTTTATTTCTTCGTGATAACATTCCCAACAAGCGCAGGGTTGATTTTACTAGCATCTTTGTTTCGAGACCCCGATAGAATTCCCGATTCAAATTACATTGAAGGAAAAACAATTTTAAGCCCTGCAGATGGTGAGCTCTGTGGACTTGAAGAAGAAGAAAATGGAAATATTGCAATATATGTTGAAATGCATTATTATAATGTCCATGTTGCAAGGGCTCATATACCAGGGCGAGTAACTAAAATCACTCGAGGTAAAGGTAAACACTATCTGGTTTATTTTATTAAAAAAAACTTACATCCAGATACTAAAGCTATTCGGAAAAATGCTCGTGTTATTATTGACCTTGAAGACTCTGATGGAAATAGTTTTCAATATTTCTTGATATGTGGCGCATTTTTCAGGCGCGCGAAACCTTATGTGAAAGTTGGAGATGAAGTATTCGAAGGTCAAAGAGTTGGAGTTATCGCTTTTGGAAGCACTGTTAAAATTACATTACCGGGTAAAAATTATAGAATGGTTGCTAAATTCGGGGAAAAATTAAAAGGCGGTAAAACTGTTTTGTGTGAAAGATCTGATGAACCCATTATTATGGAGAAATAATATCAATGTCAAAAGAAAAAAATATTGAGTTGGAAGATTTCCTAAATACATGGCTTGACAGAAATATGGAAATCTATGGTAGCATTTTGGCAGAATGGGAAGAGTACGATGTTGTAAAACCCGTACCTGGTGCTCATGTAGAGTTCAATTGTAATGACTGTGGTAAATGCTGTGAATTTAAAAATCACTGGGTATGGGTTTATCCATCAGATATGGTGAAATGGCTTCAAGAAATAAATTCTGAGAAAATTATGCCACTTTTATTGGGTATACTTTTTCCTGTTCAAGATCATGATGATGTAATAGGTTATGGACTACCTTCTCAAAAATCAATCTATGAAAAATTTAATCAATTTATTAAGATCCTTAAAGGATCAAAGCATAAACAGCTTGTACTAAGGTCTATTTTGAAAATTCTTGCACAATTAAATCCCACTTTTAATAAGAACTCAGATTATTGCATATTCTACAATTATAATTCTGAGCAACACTGTCTTATTTATGATTTTCGCCCGATTCAATGCAAAGTTTTTCCATTGGACTATCCTCAATTTACTTCTATTGAAATACCTAAAAACTTGAAGGATAAATATGGGACTTATGAGGATGATCTTGAAGATTTACCAATGTGTCCTAAAGAAACTTATAAGGGAGATCCTTTGAAAGGTGTAATGGTTAATGAAGATGAAAGAGATCTAGTAGCAATGGAGAAAGCAAACTACTTAACATCTTATGTTACAAAAGATTGGCAGGATACCGATATTTCAGAAATTTTAATTGAAATTTTCAGTTTTGAGATATTGAATTTGGTTGAAAAAAAGAACGTGAAAAAGTAAAATGTCAAAAAATTCAGACCCTATTCTAACAATCGTTGAGCAGTTGAAAAATCAAAATCTTTCTGAATATTCTAATCAGATAAAGGAAACTGAATTCTGGAAGAAATTAATACCTTTAAAACTAAAAAAATTTGAGAAGACGGGGGATTTTGAATTTGAGTTTGAAGTGGATGATTCGATATCTTTGGGTCCTACAGGTTATATTGTCAGAGATTTTAAAGCAGAAGGTACAATTTCAGTAATTGATAAAGGATTACAAGGTTCCAAAGGAAATCTATGGGAAGTTAAAATTACAATTACCCAACCTCAAGCTCATGTTTTTGCCCGAGTTAGAGGTCGAGATGTTGATAATTATCTAAAAATCGGAATTTTTGTTATGGATATTCAATTTGATAATTCATTGTTGGATGGGTTTGGACGGGACGGAATTCTTTTTGCAATTCGCGTAAAACTAAGAGATTTATTACAAAAAGCAGCTAAAAATTAAAACGAAATAAATTATAAAATTAAAGTAAAATTAATGAATTATAAAATTAAAATTTAAAAGAAAACTACAATGAATAAAGTAATTTATCTTTGTATTATCAAAATGATTGTTTTGAAGATAAATTATATATAATTGACGTTTGGGATTGAAAGTGAAATAATTTATGCCGATCAAATTAATGTGGTTAAAGGGGAAGAATCTGGGTCTTTCGCTGATTTTCTTAGGAGTAATGACATTATTACAAGTATTATTTATCTTAATCGCACAATATTTTTTAAGCATTGGGTCTATATTCGCAGTAATATTAATTCCTATTGGGGTAATAGTCGCTACTTTTTATGCTACCTTAGTTATCTTTGAATCTCGAACTGAAATGAGTCAATATCGGGGTAATTTTCAGAAACAACATAAAAAAACACGTAAAAGGGTTACAAGCAAAAATAAAATAAAGAAAATTATAGACAAAATTAATTGGGTTTATGCTCGACCACTTTTAATTATTTCCGGGATTTTTATAGGTGGTTTTTGGATAACTTATCTAATATTATTTTCCATAATTGAAGATCGAACTATAATATATGTGATTGCTGAAAATGTTGGTGCAATTTTATCACTGGTCATTGCCACATATATAGAAACCTCTACTTTTAGAAAAACCAGATGATCTTGGGCACTTTTTTATTTTATTAAGTTTTTCACATTTTTCTCTAATGTCTTGTTGTTTTAGCCTCAAATTTTTTAAGTTAATAAAATTATTTTTCATTAAAGGGAGATAAATTATGGAACTTGAGATTGTATGCCCCCACTGTGGATCTACAAAAAAAGTATCAGCGAACGATGCCAGTATTAGCTGTGATTTTTGTGGATCTTCACTAAAGGACATTGCTAAAGAGTTTTTAACTCAAGCTGAAGAAGAGAAAAAACAACAAAATGTTAAGCCTCCAGTTTACCAAAATATTCCTTCTTTTCCAATTTCTCAAAAACTACAGAAATCTCAATTAAAAAGTTCTCAACCGCGACAATTCCCTTTTCGATTCAAAGTTAAACCTAAAAGTCCTACTCCTTCAAAAGAAACGTTTCTATATTTTCCCCAGATTAATCAAAAAGTTAT
>JAUWOE010000275.1 GCA_030612265.1 Promethearchaeum sp. | reverse complement strand
GTTTATGGCGTGATACAGCATTTTCAATGTCATTTAGGTTAATGCTTATCCTTGGATTTGCTTTCTTTGGTCGGAAATATATGGTTGTATTTCGTTTTATGTCACCCCAATATCTAACTTTGGCATTATATCTCGTGGCTTGGATGGCAATAAGTTCTATTAAAACCATTCCCTTTACAGAAATTAGTCTTTACGATTATATTTATGAAGTTATAATAATTACCAACATAATCGTCTATTTTTTCACAGGACCGTTAATTGATTTACTTATGGGTTATAAGAAATCTGATGATCCTAAATTAACTCGAATTATTGAAGAAGCAGCAGAAAGGATGAATATAAATCCTAAAAAGATTAAAGTTAGGTTTGGAAAATATCCGATTTTAAATGCAATGGCATACGGTGCATTCTGGGATATGAGAATGGCAGTAATTGCACCTAGTCTTGATGAAATCCCTGAAGATGAATTAAAAGGAATTGTTGCACATGAATTAGCACATTTAAAAGGAAAACATACATTAAGCCTAACACTAATCTCGATTGGTGAAATTTTAATTTTTAAATTATTACGGTGGCCAGTAACCTATTATGATTATACTTTCAATCCGGAAAACCAACCTTTTCCTTTATTCGTATTTATTCTAATTAGTTTAGGCATAAGCCTGATATTATATACTTTCGTTAGAATGTTTGAAGCAACTGCAGATAAAAACACAAAAAATGCAGGATATGGAAGAGAACTAGCAAAAGGTTTGTACAATCTCGAGAGTTTTTATGCTGTTTCTCATGAAATTGGATTGGATGCGACACTACTTTCTGATGAGAAAGTCAATGAGAATAATAAATTAATTGATTACATGTCAACAGCACAATATATTAACAGGATGATTGTAAATCCTTCAAAAGGTGGATTACTGACAAATTTTATCAACGCACACCCTCCAAGTTATCATAGAATTATTGCATCCTTAGATGAAAATGATATTTCAATAACTTATGAAGCATTAATGCCTGTAATCTTTTTAAGAAAGAAGAAAGCAGATGAATACTTTATAAAAACTGAAAAAACGCGGCAAATATATATGGATATGGCAACATCTAAAGTAAAAGAACATTTTAAAATTGATAATATTGAAAATCTAGCTAAACAATTAAAATTAAAAGAAAAATTAAGTTATAAGATAGGTAAAACATATGCATTTTTAGATTTAAAAACAAATGAAAGAATATTTGGCAAGTTAGAAGATATTACATATGTTGACAATATAAGTGAACCATTCCGATATAAAATTAAGATTATTTTAGGGGGAAAACCAGATGAAATAAAGGTGATTAACCCATTCACCATTAAAGAAGTACCTCTTAATCTTGGAGAACACTATAAATTTACTAAAGAAGGAATTTTACGTTTAAAAAACATTGAATTAGATGAAATTTATTTCAAAAATGGTAAAAATAAGAAAAAATCATCACAGTATCTAAAAAAATATACAGGAATAGCAATTTTCGAGAAAATATTCAATAAAGAAGGAGTAACTACCGTTGAAAAGGTAGAAAAGCCTATCTTTAAGAAAAGATTGCCTAAATCATATGAGGAATTAGAATCAATTAAAGGAGAGCATGTATTTTTAAAAAAACAAGGCACTTTTCAATTATATAAATTGAATGAAGTAAATTTTAAAGAAAATTACATGAATTATAAATTAAAATTAGTGATGAGCGATGAATTCAGAATTGAAGAAGATAAAGATATTGAAAACATCGATTTGGAATTCTCAAAGGATGAAGTAGTTATTAAATACGGGGATTTTTATTTTAATTTCCATAATGATGATTTTACACATAGATTTGAAGATAATTTCATAAAATATTATGCTAAACATAAGTTACGTGTTGTTTTTGTACTTAAAAAAGCAGTAAATGCTGAGATTGATGGTATTATTGAAAGTTTTGAGTATGATGAAGGAAAAATATCCCAAATTTCCATTAAAAATTATTTTAATGAAGAATTTGTTATTGAAAAGATTAAAATAGATGGTGTTTTTATTCAAAAACCTACATTAGTTATTCAAAAAGCAAAAGATGTAAGTGTTTTCACTAATCTAATGAATAAAATTGGGAATAAAATACACCCAGAAAGATTTTTTAAATGAAAAAACAGTAAATGTAAGTTGACAATCATGAATAAAGTTCTCGCGGTATTTCAGCTCTTACGAATCAGGCAATATTATAAAAACCTTATAATGTTCGTTGGAATATTTTTCGCAGGTAAATTGTTTGATTTCAGTATATATCCCCAACTAATACTCGCATTTATTGTAACTTGTCTTTCTTCTTCCATATCTTATATTATCAACGACATAAAAGATCGTGAATTCGATAAAATTCATCCTGAAAAAATTAAAAAAAGACCGTTAGCTAATGGAGAACTTTCTTTATTAGTCGCCATTATTCTTTTAATTTCAATAATTGGAATAATTATCGTTTTTTTGATTTATTTCGATAATTTACTATTTCTGATCTTAATTCTTTTCATTATTGCCAATGGATTTGCATATAACTTCATTTTAAAAAAAATTGCATTTGCAGACATAATCGGATTAAGCACAACTTATATTTGGAGAGCTCTCGCGGGTTGTGCAATAATTAATATCCGAATTTCACCATGGTTGACAATTACAGTATTTCTAACTGCGTTGTTTTTAGTTACAGGAAAAAGAATTGCGGATTTAGAATTACTTGGCTTAGAGAATGCAAAAAATCATAAAAAAATATACGATTCGTATTCTGGAAATTTATTAAATAATTTCTTAATTTTAAATGCTACAGCACTTTTTATTATGTATACACTTTACTGCGTCTTAGGACCGCTTGAATCAGGTTCTATAATTCCAGTAGAAAACCAAGGTTTGTTAGTTTATAGCACTCCAGTAGCGTTATATCTAATTTTTCGATTTATATATATCGTGAAAGCTAAACCAAAAATCGCCCGGAGCCCAGAAAAAATGATAAAAGATAAAGGGATGATTATTGGAGGTATATTACTGGGGATAATTGTCATTATTTCTATGTATTTGGAATTAGGTTCCTGGACATTTTTCATACAATCATAAAGAAGGTAAAAAAAATTAATGGTCCAAAAAGGAAAACCTCGAGTTTATATAAAAAAAGTATCTTCTGAAACAATTTTACAAGATTACTCAGACCTTTTAGACATGGCAGGATACAAGAAATTCTTCAAACCAGAGAAGAAAACCATGGTAAAATTGAATTTATCATGGAGTAAATATTATCCTGCTTGTTCTTCTCCACCATGGCAAGTTGAAGGTGTTTTAAGAAAATTAAAAATGGACGGTTTTCCAAGTAAAAATGTTTTTACTTGCGAAAATAGAACTGTAGTAACCAATATTGCTAGAGGGTTAAAAGGAAACAAATGGACACCTATTATTACAAAATATAATAATTATTTCGTTCCATTAACGCGCGTTAAATTTGTTCCTTTCAAATCAAAAATCGCGTTGAAAGCTTTAGATTCAAAAATTTTTCCAGAAGGATTTTCAATTCCACAAGTATATATTGGGAAAAACATGATTCACCTACCCACATTTAAAACTCACGGCCACACTGGAGCAAAAGGTGGAGATTTTGACAAAAAAAATTCTGAAAGTAAGGGTGGAATAACTTGTTCCATTAAAAATTCTTTCGGAGGGCTATTAACCAAACGAAGACACTTTTCACACCAATATATGAGTGAAGTTCTTTATGATCTTTTAGCTATCCAAAAACAGATTCATCCCAATATTATGGCGGTTGTTGATGGCACAGTTGCTGGTGATGGCCCTGGACCAAGATGTATGATTCCACGAATAAAAAATTACATCATGTGTGGTTATGATCAAGTGGCTGTTGATGCGTTTGCTGCTAAAATGATGGGTTTTGATCCATGGAAGATGCCGTATATAAAAATGTGCCATGATGCAGGTTTGGGTTGTGGAGATACTGATCAAATTGAAATTATTGGGGATGAAGATGCAAAAGATGAGAATTGGAAGTTTGAAGTATCGAGAAGTTTAGTTGTATGGGGAGATCAAATGGTAAGGAAAGGCAAACTTAAATTCTTAGAACCTCTAATGCATACATTTCTTTTTAATTTAGGCCCAGTAATGCTAAGTGCAATTTATCATGATTTATTTTGGATTAATACAGTAGGAAAAAAACGAATTCGGGAATATAATAAAACCGAATGGGGAAAATTATTTAGAAAATATCCATCTGAGGTTCCTAAAAATCAAAAATTAAATTCCATCAGACAAGATTTGTAAAAAAAAATTTTTATGGTATAGAGGGACAAAAACATCAAAAGTTTCCCAATATATTGAACTAAAAACTCATTTATTGAAATATATGGGTAATACCGATTGATTTATAGTTCTTTCTTCTCTTTTTTCCAAAGTGCATCAGATGTTATTACTGTGCAGTTTAGGATCCCAGCGAGACGAACGCACGCTCCCGAAGTCGAGCGAAGTCCATATTGGTTCCGCGCCACTAACCCGATTTTACGGTTTAATTCTTCACGATTTGTGCGAATACTTTTTCCC
>JAUWOE010000196.1 GCA_030612265.1 Promethearchaeum sp. | reverse complement strand
AAAGGAAAATCGGGATCGAAACGACCCGTTAAACTCGAGATATTCCCTTGGTTTCCTCACTTAGATACCGAAGTAGAAGCCAAAGTTATAGAACTCGCTAAAAAAGGTGAATCTATGTCAAATATTGGTTTGACTTTAAGGGACGGGTTCGGAACTCCGCTAGTCAAAATTATAACAGGCAAAACCATCTCTACCATACTAAAAGAGAATGACTTATTACCGAAACTCCCAGAAGATGTAACCTTCCTGAGTCGACAAGCAGTTAAGATTAGACGACATCTGGAAGAAAATAGAAAAGATTTAGAAGCCCGCAAAGGGTTAAATCGTACCGAAGCAAAAATCCGACGATTAGTTAAATATTATAGAAAAAAGGGCGTTCTTGAACCAAACTTCAAATATGACCCAGAGAAAATTAAGATTTTCTTACGATAATGGTGAAATGAAATGTCAAGTAAAAGTAAAAGTAAGAAACGAGGAAGAGGGAAGACCATTGATTCATGGAAAACCAAGGAATGGTATGAAGTATACGCTCCAAAAACATTTAAGGAAGAATTTATCGCACAAATTCCATCAAGTACCCCCGATACTCTAAAAGGAAGAGTTTTAGGAATTTCACTTTATGATTTTACAAACAAGTATGATGATGCATCAACAATGCTTAGATTTAAAATTGTCAAAGTTATCGGTAAGAGATGCAATACAATTTTCTGGGGGCACGAATTGACAAGAGATTATATTCGTTCTTTAATTCATCGAGGGTCTACTCGTGTCGACGGGATTTTCAATTTTACAACAGCAGATGGTGTAACTTATCGTGTTAGCACTTTTTTGGTAACTCGCAGGCGAGCTAAAAAGTCTCAACAGAAGACAATGAGAAAGATTATTTTTGATGTTTTGACCGAATTTGCAAAAAATATGACTCACGAAAAGTTCATACAAGGGGTTATCAACGGCAGATTTGCAGTCAACATATCAAAGATAGCTAAAACTATTTATCCACTTAGAGAGTGTCGAATTCGAAAGGTTAAGGTAATTAACGTTCCAGAAAACATTAAAGATGATTTTATTGTTGGAGATTTAGTTTTCGAGGACGTTTCCTTGGATTTAGAAGAACATGGAAAATCTGTTAAGGCTAAGAAATTGAAGAAGAAAAAAGAGAAAGGTAGCCAAGATGATTCAGAAAGCTCAGAAAGCTCAGAAAATAATGAAAAAGCTGAAAAAGCTGAAAATAATGAAAAAGCTGAAAATAATGAAAAGTCTGACGAGAAAAAAGAATAAATTGAGAATCTAAAACTCTTTTTGGTTAGATTTTTTTTTTATATTTTCAATTTTTTACTTAACTTAACTAACGGTCACCTAAAATCCCCCGATATGTAAAAATCGAATTATTAAAGAAGAAAAAGAAGAAAAAGAAAAAAAAGAAGTGATAAATTATTGACAAAACCAAAAATAAAAATTTGTGTGCTTGAAAAAAGGCGTGGTAATTTCTCAATACAAGAAGAATTCACTCATAATAAGGAAATTATTGATACAACTCACCAAGAAGTACAACATCATTTTGATGCATTAACTGAAGCGGGATATGAAGTAATTATATTGGAATGGAATGATAATATATTTGCTGATCTAAAAAAAATTAATGTGGATCTTGTTTTTAATGTTTCTAGTATTGTTGAAACGGCTATTTTGGATGAAGTTAAGATGCCTTATGTTGGTTCTGATGTAATTGGATGTGCTATTGCAACAGACAAGGCATTAATCAAAGATTTATGGATAAAGAATAAATTGCCGACTTCACCATTTGTAATTGCAAATTCTTTGGAAGATTGCGACATTTTTAAAAAAGAGAAGCCATTTGATTATCCATTATTTATAAAACCCTCTCACGGGCGAGGAAGTTCAGGAATTGATAAATCTTCATTAATAAACTCTTTTGATGAATTAAAAGTACAAGTAGAAAAAAGATTAACTACTATTGACCAACCTGTTTTAATTGAAAAGTTTTTAGATGGACGAGAAATTACTTGCGGAATCATTGGTAATGGAGATCGCATTAGAGCATTACCTTTATTGGAAATCATCCATGAAGGAAAAAATAAGTTTTTAACCTTTGATAAAAAAGAGTTAGATAATGATAGCTTTCAATGTCCTGCAAGGTTGACACCAAAACAAACAAAAAATATACAAAACTTGGCAATTTTAGCGTATAAGATTGCAGGGATAAAAGATTATGGTCGAGTCGACATGATTTTAACTAAAGACGGCCCATTTCTCTTAGAGATAAATTGTTTTGCTGGATTAATGTGTACGCCTATAGAAAAACCTCATAGCTATATGGGCTTTATGGCAAAGGCACAAAAAAAGAAAAGTAGTGTATTTTTAAGCGAAATTGTAGAAGAAGCATTAATAAGAATAGGATAATATCAGAAAGAAAAACTATGAGCATCAAAATTGCTAAAATTGCTAAAATTTTTAAATTTGTGAATAATTATGCCGACTCTTGAAATCAATTTAACTAAAATTCAACATAATGCAAAAATATTAAAGAACCTTTTAGCTGGGCGAAATATCTCAATTATTGGAATCAACAAAGTAACTCAAGGAAATCCGCTTATCGCAAAATCCCTTACTCAAGGTGGAATTGAATATATTGGGGATTCACGAATTGATAACATCATAAATATGAAAAAAAATGGAGTAGATGCTCAATTTGTGTTAATTCGTGTTCCAAGTCATGATGAAATTCCTTTAATTGTTGAGTATTCAGATTACAGTGTAAATTCAGAAATGGAAACCATTAAATTACTTGCAAATGAAGCAATAAAACAAGAAAAAATACACAATATCATTCTTATGATAGATATGGGAGATTCTAGGGAAGGTATTGATCCGTCTAATCTTGAATTCTTTGTCAAAGAGATTTTATCCCTAAATAGTATAAGATTGAGCGGAATTGGCACAAATATGAAATGTTTTCGGGGAATCATTCCAACAGACGAAAATATGGAAGAACTATCATGTTATGCCAAAAATATTAAAAAAAAATTCGGTTTGGATTTAAAATTTGTTTCTGGAGGAAATTCTGCTAATTTTAAGTGGTTTATGTCTAGTAAAAATCTCGGAGCAATTAATAATTTAAGAATTGGTGAAGCTATTTTTTTAGGAAGAGAAACAATTAATTTTGATCCAATTCCGAACCTATATACAGATGTGTTTAAATTAACTGCAGAAATAGTTGAATTGAAGAAGAGAGTACTAAATTATAACGGGGAATATGTTTCAAATGCTTTTGGAGAACCTGTTCAAGACTTTCAAATGTATGATAACAATAGGGAAGGAAAAATAAAAAAAAAAGTGAGAATCCAAGCCCTTTTGAATCTAGGCAGACAGGATACTGCAATAAATGGATTAACTCCGATAGAAAATATAAAAATCCTCGGGGCATCGAGTGATTATTTAATTGTCGACACAAATAACAATGAATTTAAGATTGGAACCGAATTAAGTTTTGAATTAAATTATGAAGCTCTTCTCAGAGTAATGACAAGTCCATTTATTCGGAAAGAATTTATTTCTTCAAAATAAAAAAACTTTATAAAAATCATTGGGTTAATTTTTTTTTAAGATTTCTTTTTAAGATTTCTTTTTGCTCTTGTTTTACATAAAGCAATGAATTTGCTGGAATGTTTTGGGATATAATAATATTACTGCCTATTTCACAATATGATCCTATACATTTTCCAGGCATTATATTAACATTAATTCCCAAACTTGCATAATCTCCAATAATTGCGCCCAATTTCCTTTTATGAGTTTCAACCAATTTACCTTTAATCTCCATAGATATATTTTTTTTATCAAGGCGAACATTTGCTGTTACAGTTCCGCATCCTAAGTTAACGTGTTCTCCTATAATAGAATCTCCAATATAAGATAGGTGCGGTACTGCGGTATGATTCATTATTATGGACGCTTTTATTTCTGAAGAATTACCGATCTTGCAATTATCACCTATGGTAGAATATGGGCGAAGATAAGCATTTGGACCAATAACACAATTATTTCCTATTATTAAGGGACCTTCAATGTAAGTTCCGGATTTTATTACAGTATTTTCACCTATCTCAACAGTTCCATGAATTGTAACTGAATTTTCTATTAAAACACTGTTATGAATTAAATTACTATCCATTTCTGAAATAATATGATTATTTGTTTCAAGAATTTGCCATGGATAACCGACACCGTTCCAATAATAATCGGAAATATCTACAATTTTAATTTTTTTTTTCTTATCAACTAAATACTGAATAGAGTCCGTTAATTCATATTCTCCTCTAATGGATTTTTCTGTATTTGCAATACCTTCAAAAATATCTTGGTTAAATATGTATACACCTGCATTTGCAAGATTTCCATATCTATCATCGGGTGGTTTCTCTATAATTTTTTCTAATAATCCTTCACTATTTGATTTTAAAATACCCCATTTTTTCGGGTCTTGCATATATTTTGCGGAAATTAACCCATCATATCTATTTGTAGAAAATTCACTAACTATTTTTTTAAAAATTTGTGAATCCATATATTGATCGCCGTAGAAAAGAAGAAATGGATCTTGACCAGAAAAATCTTTTGAGAGATTTGTAGCGTGTGCTGTTCCTAAGAATTCTTTTTGTTCTATATAAGAGATCTCAACACCAAAATCTTCTCCATTTCTAAAAAAGTCTCGTATTTTTTCCTTGTAATGGCCAACTATTAAGAGAATTTTTGTAATATTATTTTTACGGAACATTTCTATTGAATGTTGAAGTAACGGTCTACCAGCAATTGGAATGAGAGGTTTTGGTTTTGTTTCAGTTAATGGTAATAATCGGGTTCCCTTACCTGCTGCAAGAATACATCCTTTTGAAATTTTCATTTTTCTTTCACCATTTATTCTGACTCTTTTGGAAGATCGTCATCTTGCTCATCCTTTTTAATTTTTTCTTGCATTCTTCGTTCTTCTTCCTCAATTATTTTCTTCCTTTCATCTTCAATCTTTTTTAATTCGAATTCTTGTTTTACTTGAGATAATTCCATTTTTTTCTCTAATAATTTCTTTTCTTTCTCAAGTCGAGATTTTTCCTGCTTTAACCGTTCCTCATCGATTTTTCCTTTTTCAGCTTCTAATTCTAACCTTTCAATCTCCAACTTCTTCTTATCTTCAATCAATTTTTCTTTAATTGCTTTTGATTGTGCTTCTAAATGCCTTTTTTCAAGTTCTTCTTTATTCAAAGCTTTTAATCCGATAATATCCTTTAAAACAGTGTCTGCTGCTTGAGTTATTTCATCATTATCAGCGCGTTTTGAAGATCCATCGGTTCCTTTTTTTAGAATTTTATCTGCAACATCAAAAACAAGTTTATCTTGAGGTTTTATTTGATGATCAGCATTCAAACTTGCCATTATTCGATCCGCTTCTTGTAACAATTCTTCATCAGCTATTTTTTTAGCAGATTCATCTTGTCCAGCTTTTAAATACTCAAATATGCAGGCTTCGATTTCGTGTCTATCCACTTTTCCAATTGCTTGAAGGATGTCAACGGTTTTCTTACGGATATAATCAATCGAATCACTTAATTCGTATGCTAGTAATTTATAGAAAGGTTTTAATGCCTTTGGATTCGTATCTGCGATGTATTTTATGAGTAATAGCATCCCTTCCCTTTTCTTAGGAGTCCCATATTTCAAATAGTCTTCAACATAAGGAAAAATTAGTTCTTTATGTTCTACAACAAATTTTTTTATCGAGAGAATAATCAAATAACGAATCACATCATCATCGATGTCTAAAATTCCCAAAAGGGGTGCCATAATAGATTTTGCAACTTCAATAGAACTACTCGTTATTATATTTAAACTAGGAACTAGATCTTCAATAAAATCTGGATCTCTTTTAGCGAGGTTCTCTTTAATTAATTGGACTGCTTCATCAAATTTCTTTTCATCAAGGAATTCAAAGATTTCCTCCATTATTTTACCCATTGTAATTAACTCCTTTTTTATTATATTAATTATTATTATTATTTTTTTTAAATCCATTTATCTTTTTTATTATGGAATAGATTGATTCATATGTTAAAGGTCTTAAATTATTCCTTTTTAAAAAATGTTCAACATTTTGATATATTATTGAAACTTTCATGAAATTATCCGAATCTTGGGATATTTGAATTTCAGAAAAAAATTCCTGCAAGAATTGAATTAATTCTGAAAAAAACGATGATTCGTCGTTTAATAGATCTTGGGAAATTTGTGATAATGGTATCTTCATTTCAAGGAAAATTTGTTTTGGGCTGTCCAAAATTGAATGACCAATAATACCAAATTGTGCACAATAAATTTGGAAAACCATTTCAATAATTTTTAGATTAATAATTACATCATGTTTTGCATTGCAAATAGTTAAATTTGAGTTTTCTGAGAAATCACTTATAAAAATTGCACCTTCATACCATATCAACAATAAATTTTCAGATATATGATAAATAAAAGTTCCTTCTCGGATTAATTTATTCTGATTGATAATCTTACGAAAAATTTGATTATCTAAGTTATGGAAATCGAATTTTTCTGCAGGAACTTTACTTTGTTCTATTAGGTAATGAATTTTATCAATATCTTTATTAAAATATGACAGAAATCTATCATATAATTTTGGAAACATAATATCTATGAAATCTTTATTATATACGAGCTCATCCAGTGGTCTATAGAGTGTTGTTAGCTTTTTCATATAACGTTTTAAGTTATTTACTGCTTGTGAATAACAAAATTTAGGAAGATCATCTTTTATTGCTCCAGATTGAATACGAACTTTAAGCAAGATTCGTCGTGGACACATTGGAGACAATACACAAATCATCCGATCTTCTTCACATATTTGACAGTATTCTCCTAACTCTTTAAATAACAATTGATTTAACTTTTTCATGGCTTCTTTTGGGACGTAATATTTTCCTCTAGAAAAATAATTAATTAAATCCTCTTCACCAAAGCCCATGATTTAATAATAAATATAGTTTAAATACAAAAAACTTTTTGGGAAATAGTTTAAATTATTCAAATATGGTTGAATATAATTCTTCATAAGACGATTTCAATGAAAAAGAAGTAAAATAAAAAGTTCAAGAAATTTCTTCTGTTAAACCAAAGAAAGAATCAAAGAAAGAATCAAAGAAAGAACCAAAGAAAGTATC
>JAUWOE010000170.1 GCA_030612265.1 Promethearchaeum sp. | reverse complement strand
GTTATTTCACTGGGTGGTCAATTTAAATCGGGAGTTACCAAGACATTGAATTATTTGGTAACTAATGATCCCGGATCGGGCAGTTCTAAAAACGTTAAAGCTAGAGATTTGGGAGTAGAGATCATCACTGAAGCTGAATTTTTGGAAATGGCTCAAAAATAGATTATCTTTTTTTATAGATTTTTTTCGTTTTTTTAAAGCCCCATATAATACTATACTCAGTTCTGCTGTTACTACTCCACTCAGTAGAACCCCACTCTGAAAGCAAATAAAAAAAATGTGATTATTATGGTAAGCGTAAAAGCAAATAATTTGGATGTCAATAAACTAACCATTGTCATTGACTTGGAAAATGAAATGGGTATGTCAAAAACTATTAAAATTTTTTTTTACCTTCTTTCACGTGGGGCTTTTTCAACGATTTCCACATCACGGGCTTCAGGGCCCTTCTTTCCATCAACTAAATTAAAGACAACTTTGTCTCCTTCATATAAAGCCCTATATTGATCCTCACTATCGACTTGGATTGCAGTATAATGAACAAAAATGTCATTTTCTCCTTCTCCATCTTCAGGCGTAATAAAACCATAACCCTTTCTTGAGTTAAACCATTTAACAATTCCTTGCTTTTTTTCAGACATGAAACACAAAACCACACTTACAAAAATTGAGTTACTTTTAAAAAAGTACTAGAGTTATTAATTCTTTAGTTCTTTTCAAAATCGCTCATTGTGAGTAAATAAAAGTAAAAAAGAAGAGAAAAACTTCGAAATGATTCCGAATTATTTTTCCGTTTCAGATAAGTTACCAATGAGTGTAAGTAATAAAGCGTCTCCGGATTTTTTATAGAATCTTTGAACGCTTTTCAAGATATCTTTTTGCATTATCGGATTATTTACCCAAATATCTCTAATTGCCATAATTGCCCGTTGTTTTATGGGACTATCGCTTCTTCTGAGGAAGACGTAAATTATTTGAAGTAAATCTTTTGCTCTTTTTGGACATTTTTCAATACTCTCTTTTAAATTCGAGGCGATAATTTCTTGGATTTCAAAATCTGAATCCAATGATAATTTGAGTAATGTCTGGAATATTGAAATTTTTTCTTCAAAAACCTGCGGTTTAGCAGTGATTATTTTGAATAAATTTTCACATATATCACGTCTTACTCCTGGATTTCGATTTTTTGCAAGTTTTAAAAACATTTCTAGAAGAAATTCGAATGTTTTTTCGTCTTTTAGATAGATTTCACTAAATATCGCTAAACTTTGAGAGCGAATATCCTTAGAAGATGATGTAGCTAGCTTTGAGAGGCTTGGGAGTATTGGATCTATGTCTATTTTGTCAGATTCTGTTTCATATAACGAGATAATTTTACGAATCAACATATTATTTACTTCAGTTAATGAGCTATTCGCAAAATGTCGGAACAGACGTAATTCTGTGATATTATTTCCATACATTGATTCGAATCTTTGTGATTCGTTTTGTTGTTCTACCTTCTTAAGAGTAGAAATCTTAAAATCAACTAATTGGAAGAATGTATCAACCGCAATTGTTGCAATCGAAGGAACTGGGTCCAATCCGATAGTTTTAATTGCAGTTATGCAAACTTTAAGATCTGGATGTAATAAAGTGAGAGTTGGTAAATGCTCAACTATCGCTTCTTTAACTTCTAAAGCCGCTCCAGCATAATATGGTTCTATAATAACTTTATACATTAAATTCTTCAACCTCTTAAATTCTTTCTTCTTGGATTTCGATGCACTCAATGGAAATATTCGGATTATATTACCTAATGATCGAATGGCTTCAGCTTGAACTAATGGGCTCCTTTGATTTTTCGATTTAACTTGTTTCAATAGAACATTTATTGTTAGTTCATCTTCAATTTGAATCGGAAGTGATATCAATGCTTTCATTGCCGTTATTTTAATATTGGGACTTTTAGAATTTGAAATTGTATGTAAAAGAAGTCCTCTTATTAATTTATCTTGCTCGCTAACTTCTATAATTAGATACAAAGCTTTTGAAACACCTTGATAAATGCTTTCTTCTGTAGAATCCATATTAGATAGCAAGAATGGTTTGAAACAGGCTTCATATGGATTGGTTTTTATTGATTTAAATTCTATAAGATTTTTCATCCGCATTGGTTTGAAATAGAGATGATGATTTTCAGCAATAATTGTTGCCATTCCCATTAATAGAATTCTTTTAAGTTCATTGTCTTTTAACTCTCTTTGTTTACTTAATGCAGTATAAATCTCGAAAAATTTCACATGAAAATCCTTTTTTAAATTATAGACTTCATAAATAAATTCTGCAATGATTTTTTGAGTTAGAGGTTCAACAATAAATACATTTCTCTCCAAATCTTTTAGTAAATCTTCTAAAGTTATTCTTTTTCCATGGTTTTTAATTCCCTTCAGTTCATCCAAGACAACTTTACACTTGAATTCGATTTTCTTTGCAGCAGCTAGTTCCTGACCTTTCTCTAAATTTTCATCGATAAAGGGAATAATACGATCATAGTATTTTGGTGAGAAATAGAGAATTTCATAAAGAAGTGCTATTGTAGCTCCGATTAATGAGATAGATTCAACACCTTTTTGAAAACCAAAAATTCTGGATTTATCTTCTTGAAGTTCTAGCATATCTTGAATGCTTAGTTCTTTTTCTTGCTCAAAATTTTGTTTTTGCAGAATTTCAATCAATTGTAGTTCATCAATATAAGGTGTTATTTTTTCAGCCATTGAAGCTGAAGCTAAAATATTCATCAAATCTATTCGAACTTGGATTTTCAGTGGACTTGTTAGTAAAGCTGCAATATCTCCTAAAATAAATTTTGGATCTCCTTCACCTATAAACCTAAATACTTGATGTCGAATTTCTACATGAGGGTCTACTAATAAAATACTAAAGAGATGTTGAAACCGCTCATCTTTTGCAATATCTACTCTTATTTTTGTTATTACAACCATAGATGATAGAATTGCTTTTTTTACATTCAGATCATCAGAATGAACGAGCTTTCTAAAAAATGGAAAAATTCGATCAAAAAACACCTGTGATTCAATTGTTGACGAAAGACTGCCCAAAGAAACAGCGCCATCTGCTACAATTCGAGGATTCGGATGATTTAAATAAATTTCTAAATAGTCAAATAATGAATTTAACCATTGGGGTTGAACAATTGCAAATTTTACCAAAGCTCCAATTCTTTGCCTTATAATTTCAGGTGAAATCGCTGTCATTACATTAAATTCATTCATTACATCTGGAATATGTTCTTGTTTTTTACTTGCTAAAGAAGAAAATACATCAATAGTTTTAGCAATAATTTCTACGTTAGGATGATGGAGCAACTTGGATAATTCGGGTTGTAAATTTGAATATTCTATCTGAAAGTTTGTTAAACATCTTCCAATGACTGTTAAACTTCCATAAACTAAATTCTCATTTTGTTCTATTAGAAGAGGTTGAATTAAATTTGAAGTTAGATTGTGATTTCTTTGATCTATTTCAGCAATAAAATCAAATAAACTCTCTGCTCCTCCTATCGAAAGTTTGGAAACTACAATTTCCTTTAATAATATGCGAGTATGGATCATGTTTTCCCTTGATATTTTCTCTAGGACTTTAATTGCACTTTTGTTTTTTATTTTATCATCTGATTTTAACAGTTTTTTCAAAGATGAAAGAAGCGAATCTTGGTGAAGTTTACTAATAATCTCACCTTGATGTTTAGATATTAATCCAGAAATAGCAGGATCTTTATCAACAATAAGAATTTCCATAATATCTGCAATACTTTTGGAGGACTCTTTTGAAAGTACGTCTTTTAATTGAATATAATTAATAACAGATTGCGCAACCATTAATCTGGTTTCTGGATCTCTTTCACTTGAGTATTTTTTTATGATTTCAAAATCATTTTCTAAAATCGCTTTGTTTAAAACCCATTCATCAGCTTGGTTTTTGATTTCTTTTTTTCTAAATAGAAAATTGAATAAGAAGATTATATCCAAGGTTTTCACTAACAAAATTGCTGTCGAAAAAATACGAACAAAAATTGCTTGATCGCGAGCTAATTGTAGTGCAGTTACCCCTGGAGCTGGTGATAAATGTAAATTCAAGCCAATCCGATTCAAGAACTCATCTGGGAAAGTATATGGATATTTTACCATAGCATCAACAAAAATTGAAAAAGCAATTCCACAGATTATGTATGCAGCAAATAAAACCATTTTAGGTGAGTTCAGCGGTTCCTTACTGATGAATTTAGCATAAAATCCAAGTAGACCAAAGAAACATGTTGTTATAATAAATAGGAGAAATTCAATTGGAACTATTGCAAGAAATAGGCGGAGGGAGTTAAGTGTTTTTGCTGAAATTAAATCTCTATTATATAAAAAACCAATTAAGCGAGGAATAAAATCTCCTTGGGCTTCAAGGGGATTTGATGAAGGTTCAGGAAAATTTCCCCACAATATAGGAATAAATTGGATAAAAGCCCACACCGTGTTAAAAATTATAAGAATTGCAACCCAATACCAGAACCCTGTTTTTTTATCTTTCTTGCGGTTTACCCGTCGTCCTCGAAAGAATGAGTGAGCAGCACCTATTTTGGAGTAATACGATAGATAAAACATAGGACCTAAAAATATCCATACTAAAAAGATCAGCCCAATAATCCATCCTGCATTTAAGTATGATGGTATATCCCAAAATTCTAACGCTACATAAGATGTAATAGTAGGTGGTATAATTACAATGACTAAGTATAATAAAATTGCCACGAAATAGCTTATAGGTGGTGCTGTGCGATCAATGATTTTTGATTCAAGATATTGCTGAATTTCCATTGATCCGTCTTCTCCTGGTGCGGCAAGCACAAGATATTCGTAAAGAGGGTAGAAAATTGAAAATCCAGCAATTATTCCTGCAACAATTGGGATGAGATGGGGAAACTTAAATGCTTGAATTATACCCGCTGTCCACGCTAAGTCTGGTCTAATGTTATGGACTGCTAATGAAGCATTAATTGCTAACGATGAGGAAATAAGTGCTAAAACGAAAATAATGGCTAAACTTACCATTAAACTAAAGGTTACTGAACTAAGGAAATTCTTCAATTTTTGGAAAAATGTGTATTTAGGAGCGGTTTTTAGCTCCGCCCGAATATATTTCATCATTCTAATAAAAATAAGCATACCTATAATAGAAAAAAGGATAGTTATCCCATAATTCATGTAATCATAAAGATTTAAATTAGAAATTTGAAGTGGTAGACTAAAATGTTGAAAATTAAAATTTGGTTTCATAGTAATGCTTTATTCTTATGAACTTAAAAAATTTGTAAAGCTTGAGTCAGATTCAAGCTTAATTTCCATAATTTTTCAGCTAATTTTTCATTATTTGATCGCTTCGAGGATTTTATAATCCTCATTTTTACAAAATATTTACCAGAAATAGTAGACCATTTATTTGATGTAGCGAGATTTGTTATAAATCCCGCAGCTTTTTTACTTGATATACCTATTGTATTTTTAAGAAATTTAACTGCTTTTTCTTGAATTCCACTATGTTGCTGTGCAATATTTGTTTTTACTATTCCTGGGTGTATTGCATTTATGGTTATTTGATTTTTTTCTAATTTTTTAGCCAAATATTTTGTGAATAAAACAATAGCAAGTTTTGATTGCTGATAAGCGCGAAGACCAAGAAATTTACGTTTAAGTTGCAGGTCATCAAAGTTTAATTTACCATACCTATGAGCAGACGAAGTCAAATTAATTATACGGGCATGTGGACTGGATTTAAGTGATTTAAGTAATAAATTGGTCAAAAGAAAAGGACCGAGATAGTTTAGAGCAAAGGTTAATTCCAAGCCATCATTGGTTTCAATTCTTTCTGAAAAAAAACCTCCAACATTATTGACTAAAATATCTAAATGGTCGTATTTTGCTTTAAATCTCTCAACAAGATCTATTATATTAGCTTGAATAGAGAGGTCGGCTTGCATATATTCAATTTTTGAATTTTTTGTTCTCTGAATTATATCAGAGACTGTTTTTTTTCCTTTTTCAAGATTTCTTCCGATTAAAATGAGAATCGCACCTTTTTCTGCGAAAAGAAAAGCAGTTGCTTTCCCAATGCCATCAGTTGCTCCAGTAATCAAACAGATTTTATCTTTTAATGGTTTTTCTTTTAGATTTTTAGTATTTTTAATTTTAGATCATACTCTATATATTGTGTGATTATATTCTACATATTAATCTACATATATAAATATTTTTATTTAGAATTCTTTTAAGTTTAGGAAAAAATCATAAAAAATGAATTGGATATTTACAAGGTAAAGCAAAGAAATACACCTTTTGGGAATTAAGTTTGTAAAAACTATAGATTTATTTAATTTTCATCCATTACTAAAACCGCTGCCCCATTAAATTTACTGTTTTTTAAATCTTGAAGCGCGACATTAGCCTCCTTAAGGTTGTACGCATGAATCTCTGTTTTAATCGGTATTTCTCCTGCCAATTTGAGAAATTCGATAGCATCTTGTCTGGTTGTATTTGCTACGCTAATAATTTGGCGTTCATAATATATAAGATCCCAAGGGATAGCGGGAATATCTGTTAGATGAACTGCATTAATTGCAAGGGTTCCACCTTTATCAAGAACCCTTAAAATATCATGAATTATCAATCCTGATGGCACAAAAGAAATTGCTCGATCAATTTTCTTCGGAGGAGTATCTTTTGAAGTTCCTACCCAGGATGCACCCAATTTTTTTGCATGTTCTTGATGATTTTTGGAGCGAGTAAAGACAAAAACCTCACAATTCCAGAATTTTGCTATTTGAATCACTATATGAGCTGAAGCGCCAAACCCAAAAAGTCCCAATGTTTCTCCTGGTTTAATTTGAGACATTCTAAGTGATCTATATCCTATTACTCCAGCGCACATTAAAGGAGCCGCTTCAGCATCAGAAAAAACCTTAGGGATATGATATGCATAATTACTTGGGACTACCATATATTCTGCGTATCCGCCATTCACGTGATAACCTGTGAATTTTGCTTCATCACATAGATTTTCTTGTCCTCGTTTGCAATATTTACATTTTCCACAAGCAGAAAATAACCAAGGAACTCCTACTCGATCACCATTTGAAAAATTATTTACATTTTCTCCACATTTATCAACAATTCCAATAATTTCATGACCTGGAATAAGAGATTGTTTTTTAACAGGTAAATCTCCTTCAATTTCATGAAGGTCCGTATGGCAAACTCCGCAGGTTTTTACTTTAATCCTAATTTCATTCCTGTTTGGATCTGGTTTAGGCATTTCAGTATATTTTAAGGGAGATTTTTCAATAGGTTCAGGTTTTATTAGAACCATAGCTTTCATTTCTAATCACTCAATAAGAAAAATCTCTTACCAAAAAATTCTTTCATTTCTTAAAATTTTTAGAATCAAAGGTTTTTATTAAACCTGTTGATTGTTTTAAACCCCTCAGAGTATTTCGGCTTCTTACTATCGATGATCAATTACCTAAAGATGTTTATGAAGTAGGAAATTTTCAAATACCCCAAGATTATTTTTCTGGAACATCCATCGAAATTTTTAACCATACTGAGAATGTTTACATAAATATCACTAATCTTGAAGAAAATTCAACAAAAATTTTTGAAGCTTATTGGAATTTAACTTATGAACATGGCAGTGGGATAGGATTTAGGTTATTAAAAATCAATTGTTCTTATGAAATTATCGATGAAATTCTTAAAATTCATATAAACCTCGATTACACTTATTACCGGATAAGTCCATTCTATAAAAGTGGGGAGATCATAGCATATGTTCATCCTGATTATACTTATTCATTAATTAGTTAAAAAAACAAAAAAATCTTTAAACGGTTCATTAAATTTTTTCACTTATTCTTATATGGGAGGACTGAAAATATACAATAATATGACCAAAATAATTGTGGCTCCTCCAAGTATATAGCAAATTTTATCAAATGAAAGTTTTCTGGCAAGTTTTAGCAAACCACTCATCATAAAGAGTGAAATAACTGCGACCGCGATCATTAACACAAAATAATCCCAACCCAATACAGTTGTTGCATTTCCACTTCCGAATAAAATATCAAATAGAATCGCTCCAATTACAGCGGGTAATGATATAATGAAACTCATTTTAAAAGCATCTTCTCTT
>JAUWOE010000188.1 GCA_030612265.1 Promethearchaeum sp. | reverse complement strand
GGATCCAATGGTTTTATTTTTTTGATTGGAATCAACCATCATAAACACGAATCCGTTGTTGTCTTTGCGGTGTTGTTCAAAAATCGGTCTCATTTTTTGCTTGAACCAATCTGGATAGGCGATGTAATCATAAAATCTGGTGATTGATTGGTTTTTGGTATATTTTATGATTTTATTTGGTTTGATTTCTGTACTTGATAACTCGGTAATAGAAGTCATAAAATACTTAGAACCCAGTTTTATATAAAATCAAATTTTCAAAGAGGGTTTTTTATTATCTTTTATAATACAAATGAGTATGTTGTTAATAATTTGCAATGAAATGTGAACTTTTTGCGATAGTTATAAGGAAAAAACCAAAAATTTTGAAAATAGAGAATTCCCAAAATAAGAAATCCGTTCTTTAATACTCTATTTATTAAATCATCTGCAAGGATTATTGCAAAATATTAATACCTAATTATTGCAGAAAAATTAAAACGCTTAAATACTCTTACATTTTCCAGCAAATTTGAAGTCATTACTGCAATAGATTTGTATTAGTAATCCGAAGCTCTAATATTAAACTTAGAACAATACCAAAACTCTCGAATCTCAAAAATAAAGATATGATTAAAGTCGGATCAACCGAAGCAAGTGGAAAAAAAAATTATGTGAAGATTCATTGCAATTTATTCAGAACAGACTAAACAAATACAAAAAAGTGAACAAAAATGAAAATTCCAAAACAAAATACTTCTGTTAAAAAATCTGCTTGCTCATTACAAACTCAATATCGAACAGATTTCATTCGAGGATAATATTTGATCTATTTCTTTTTCCCACACAACCCATGCTTTTCGCAATATAAGTCGATACTGTTCTGCTAAAAAAATTCTCTTCTTTTCGGATGATTCTATTTTAAATTTCTCAGATATCCGCACTATATCAACTATTGCCGATTTAATTTTTTCTAATTGCAGGTAAATCTGAATCTGATCCCATGAATCTTTGAAAAACATTGTATCTCTATTTTGACCGAGATAATGTTCCAAAAATAGTGACTCTTGCAACGGAATATATTGCATTTTATGAAAGTGGGTAGCGATATCGTAAAAAGGATCACTAACCATAAAACGATATAATTTTTTTTAGGGATATAAAAGGGAGCAGAGTTTTTGCTTATTAATTTAATTTACGAAGTATAGCAAATTGAAAAATGAAAAAACAAAATATAAAATACGTGAATTCGTAATATCAAAATATAGTAAAAATGTTGGTAGTTTTATGGATGCTCATATTTTAAATTTAATTTCGAAAAAAATTGAAAGTCAAAAAAAACAAACGAATAAAAAAAATAGCGAGCTTACTCTATTCCTACGGAATAGATGACCATTAACCGAAATAACTCGGTTATTAGGCTCATAAGTTGAAAACTGATAACTGGTTTTAAGTATATAGCCCATTACGGATATAAATATCCTCCATTTGGCTGATTTTATGAGATATTGATATAGAGCGGATTTGATGGTATAATTGTAGTTATGGATAGATTGGTGGTAATTTGGATGAGAATTACACAGAAAAGTTCACTATCCCTTAGTGAAAGTGGTTTAAGGCTTGGAAACGCCTTCTTTTAACTATGGCATAGTGAAACTGATTTAACGACCAATCCCCCCCAAATGAAATCATGCAATCAAATTTATCAATATCTCTTAGTAATTTTAAAATATTATGAAAATATAATGAAAAAATAATCAGAACGGTTTAATCTCTGCAATTTAGCAAGATATCCGACAAATCAGCCGTTAGATTGAATAATCAAGTTGAAAAAAACTCCGAACTCTTTTATCGTCCAGATAGGAGATTACGCTCTTAATATTTGCTCATACTTTAACAATTCAGGATCCAGAAAAGATCCATCTTTGATTACCTTAACGTCGTCTAAGTATACTGTGCAATCTCGAGCCATAGCATCGAAATGAGACATTGCCGGTTGTCCATCTGGTGGAGCGTCCAAGGGACTTACATGACCAAATCCAAAATTGCATATCCCCCACACTCGTTCATTTAATCCAATATTCAATGAAAATTGGTAATTCGGCCCCAAACCATAACTCATATGGGCAACCATACTCATTAAGGGATCGTTAAAGGATTCAATCCAATTTTTCAGGTCTTTGGCAATGGCACCACCTTCATATTTTACGATCTTGCTATCTTCTATTGTCAATTTAACAATTTCCGAATCCAATAATCGAGAAGTTGGCATAGAAATTGCTCCGTCGAACACGATTATCCCATTTGTACTCCCAAATTCGGGTACAATGTTTAAATCACCCGGGGGGGTAAAAAATCCTGGAATAGACGCATCACCATAATCTAATGTTATAACATGGGTATGATCGGTAAGAAATGTTACATCGGTTCCACCAGAGGTCGTAATTCTGATCCGTTTTGCTTTGCTATTCATTTCTTTGAATTTCATCATCAATTTGCCCATGATTTCAATATTTAACCCTTTGAAGCATTGAAGAAATTCATCGGTTGTTAATCCGCAAAGCAGCATATAGCGCAATTTTTTGTTCTTTTCCATCGCCTCTTCAAATGGCGTAGTATAAAGTAAGGGATCCGAATTGTATTCTATCCACACATCAGCATTACTTAATGCACCCGTTAAAACGGGAACTGGCAAATATTGATCTGCTTCATGTCCCAGACATCCGTGCATGGCAGTATATATGATCACAGGCTTGGCATCAGCTGCGTAAATCGCCGCTGCAGTCGCCTTGATCAAAATTTGGTTAGATTTACTGTCAGCGGTTATGACAACAATTTCATCTTTTTTTACCTGAAAAACGGTATTAATCAACATATTGGTGACTTTCTGTATTTCAATTTCATACGGATCTAGCATTTTTTTATCTCCGATTTGTTAAAGAAATGTATTTTGTAAAAAATACATCTAATATCATATTTTTTCATCGGACTATATAAATGTTTTGTGCATTTTACAAGTACTTAACCATCCATTTTTAAGGTGCAATGTATATTATACAACTAATCAAACATGAATTTTTTTAAAGCTCTGATCATACATAAAATTAAAATTTGGGGGTTTTGAAAATCAATGCCAGTTACAGTCCGCGATGTGTTAGAACTTGAAATTATGAAATCTGCAAGAGTTGTTGCAGGAATGAATGGGCTCAGTAGAGTAATTTCCTTCGTAAATTTTTTTGATTCCCCAGTGCAAACCGAGATTGAAAATCTTCCATCGGATCCTGGTGAATTTTATTTGGGGAGTTTTTACACCATGAAGGGTTCCCTTGAAGATTTTATCAGAACAATAAAATATGGGATTGAACACGATTGTTCCGGATTCTGTGCTGTTACCCAATACATCGATGATTTTCCTCCTAAAGTGAAAGAAATTGCGGAAGAAAATAATTTACCCTTAATTCTTATGGACCATGTTACTCCCCCTTATGCAGAAATTATTCGAAATATTACTGAATTGATTCTACTGGATACAAATAAACAACTTAAGAAAACCAACGAAAATCTTACAAAAATGCGAATCGATCGTCTAGTTGACCAAAAAATCGAAAAAGAAGAAGTAATCTCGCTCTCCTTCCAGCTAGAACTCCAACTAACAAAAAAGTTCTTTTGTTTATTTTTAAAGGTGCCAGAATGGGAAAAATCAGATATGAGCGAGGATCCTGTCAAAAAAATTCAAAATCTTTTTCAAAAACAGAAGGCATTCCTTGTTTTCAAATACGGGCAAGGGCTTCTAATGGTGATCAATATTTTGAATGATATTTCAATGTTTGAGATTGTAGATTTCATAAAAAATACAATTGAACCGGAAGTTTCACATTTCCATATGGGATTAAGTCGTGTTTATAAAAAAAAAGAGCAAGTTCATCTTTGTGTAAAAGAAGCAATCATTGCAGCAAATATTGGTGAAGAAATCGATTTTTGGTTGATAATGTATGAAGATACAGCTATATATAACCTTCTTCTTGCTTTAGACAAATCTTCAGATTTAAGAAATATTCATACACGAGTAATCAAACCGCTCCTGGACAAAGATAGTATGGATTTGATTAACACCATCGATCTTTTCCTCCGTTTAGATGGAAATTTTAAAAAAACTGCTCATTATATGAATCAACATGAAAACACAATCCGCTATCGGATTGAAAAAGCAAAAAAAATCTTAAAATTAGAACACAATTCCGTAGCATTCATAGAACAAATTTCCATGGGATTAAAAGTACATCGACTTTTTCAATCACAATCTCCCGAGTAACTCAAACAATATATGATGGAAGGATGAACGAAACACATGGTCTTAGAAAAATTAAAACCCGCAGTGCTATGGGAAATATTTGAGCAGATTTTAACCAAAGGGATTCAAATGGTTTCCATTTGCCCTTCGATCGAAAACCCGCATAGCTCCGATGAACGTGTGCGGATTGAGGATATCGGAATTCTGTACTCCATTCTAAAAAATATTCTGGGTAATTTAGGAACTTATACTCTTCAAGGAAGCTAATTGTATGAATTCCGAGAGAGGGAAAGCAACAAGACCCATCGTGTATTATTTCTTTGCAATTGGCACTTTCCTTTTATGGGGAACCTCATTTGCTTTCGGAAAGATAATTTCTCCCACAGTGTCCCCGATAACAATCACTGCGATAAGAACATTAATCGGAACTATTTCGCTATTTTTAATCATTTTGATTTCCAAGCAGCTCCAATCATGGTTTCTCATTTTTAAAACCCTCTTCTGGAAATACGTGTTGGTTGGAATGGGATTGTATGTATTTTCCTTTATTCTAGATTATTGGTCACTTGAACGCACCCAATCCATCAATGTGGCGGTTTTATCAACCACTATGATCTTTTGGGTTGTGGGGTTTAATTTGATTGTATTCAAGCATAGACCTACGATTGTATACATCTTTGGCCTAATTTTAGCGATGTTCGGGGTATTATTAATCTTGGTTTCCGAGGAGCTCAATTTTACGACAGCCACAATTGTTGGGGATATTGCCACTTTGGGAACATATGCACTGTGGGGATTTTACAGCGCCATTGTCGCAAAGATCAATGAAAATGTCAATCCTCTCTACTCTACATTATCTACCTTCATCCTCGCTTCGGTTTTGTTAGTTCCTCTTTCGTTAATACTCGGGGCTTCGAGTCAAATTGTTCACCTATCTCTTTCCCAGTGGTTATCGTTGTTATACCTTGGGGTGTTATGCGGAGGGGTTGCTTTCTGGATGTATAATAAAGCTCTTTCCAGTGATAACATCAGCTCCGAATATATTGCAATATTTTCACTCCTTAACCCGATTATCGGAATGTTTTCGGGCGTGATGTTTCTAAATGAATCCTTCACCACGCGTCAGATTATTGGCGTTGTGCTTATTTTAAGTTCATTATTACTCGCCAATTGGAATCCAAAGAAAAAAAATGAACAAAGTAAAGGTTAGAATCCTTTGATATATAGAAAAATTATATTTTTTCGATTTTCTCGAGTGAATCTTCAAAAATATGTTTGATTTTAATCCCGATCGACAGAATTTCAATGAATTTGAGCTGGTTCTGCTCTAAATTTAAAATTTTCTTCGCTTTGGCTATCCGATACCGCACGGTATTTTCATGCTGATTGAAAAATTTGGCGGTTGTTTTATAGTCTCTATCGAACTCGATGAACACTTCCAGGGTTTCGAGGAGATCCGTATGATCTTCCGTTTGGAGGGGAATGATGTATTTGTAATAATACTCTTTGAGTAATTCGGAATTATTAATGGAGAGAAGCAACCGATAGGTTTCTACGTCAGAATATTGAACCACGGTCGTGGAAATCTCTTGACAGTACTCAAAGGCGGAGCGGGCTTCTTGAATGCATTTATGGAACTCTTGCTTCTTCTGATAAGTATTACTTACACCCATTTTGAATTGCTGTCCGTGTTTTCCCAAGACTTTTTTAACAAATAATTGAGTAGAACTGTAAAATATCCTCTCATCAAAATTTATTATGACAAGCAAACTCTGGTTATACCGATTAATTTGCAATTTGAATTTGTGATTATTACAAAGTTCATTCCGGATTAATTTGAGGGTGTCTTCCTGATTTGATTGATGGGTGAGAAAAATACCCACGTAATTCTTCCGGAATACTGAATTTACATATTTTTCAACATCCAGGATTTGTTGGGCAGAAAGGTCCGAATTGGAAGATCTATTTAGCAATTGGTCAATTTGCATTTTTGAGATCGTATCTGTGTTTTCTCGGTAAATTAAATCCATGACAACCATGATTATTTCGGCGTAGGGAATATTATTGTCCACTAATATCACAGGAAAATCGTTTTTGTTCAACAAATCCTTAATATTTGGTGGTAGATCTTGCATATACTCATTAATTAAAATGACACCCGCACTTTTTGTCAAGATATAAAAATTGAACCACTTCTCAAGTTCTTGGGGGTCATCTTTGACTATATAAAAACTGCTTATAAATAAATCTCCAGCCATGACCAGTTGTGAGTCGAGTGTAGGATCGTCGAAAGGACAATCATTGAAATTAATTCTTCGGATTTCTCGATTCAATCCCGTTTCGCCTGTGAGGATTACTACCTTGGAAAATAACGGCAATTTTAAGATATCTGTGAATATTACTGTCATAACCTCTTTCATTAAGTACTAATAATCCTAAGGATTTAGTTTTTAGTTTTTAGTTTTTAGTTTTTAGTTCTTAGTTCTTAGTGCTTAGTTCTTAGTGCTTAGTTCTTAGTTTCTTAATACAGATATAAGAAATAAACCATATAATCGTTTATGATTTTTTGGAGTTTTTACAAAGATTGCTTTTTCGGGGATTCCGGTGGGTTGTAATCAAAACAATAACACTTATATTAACATACGATCAACTAATAAGTAGATGTATTTAGAATTATTTCAAATACATTTTATTTAGAATTATTTCAAAAACACATATTTTGAGGTTTGTGAGAAAAAATGAAAAAAAAAGCAGTTTCAATTCTTGTAATTTTAATAATTTTTGTGGGTGGTTCCATCGGGGCATTCTTTCTATTTGGAAATATTGATCCGGGTGACGAACCCAATGTTGCGTATTATGCAAACGACACCGAACCCATTCTCAATTGGGACCCGGCCATCTGTTTCTCGAATGGAATCATTGTTTTAAACAACGTGTATGAGACTCTGTTAAAATATGATCCAGCCACTGAGGAATTTGAAAATGTGCTGGCCACCAACTACGCCGTCAGTGATGACGACATGTCCTGGAACTTTACCCTGAGGGAAAATGTCACTTTTCATGATGGCACCGCTTTTAATGCTTCAGCTGTAAAATATTCTATCGAAAGAACGCTTGACATGAATCAAGGTGCCGCATTTATCTGGTATGCTGTGGACAATATCACTGTTCTCAGCGAATACGTTGTGGAAATTAATCTG
>JAUWOE010000241.1 GCA_030612265.1 Promethearchaeum sp. | reverse complement strand
TCCTTGAAGATTATTGCTCATAATTTTTAGGAAGAAAGCTTAGCTTTTAAATTAATCCCCTCTATTGTCGATGGACTAGAGTAGTAAAAATGATATCGTTTGGATGAGATAAATCAAAGAAAAAATTGAAGAATTTTAATCCTCCCCTTTGGAAACGTCGACAAAAACGAATTACATTAATAATGATCAGTGTAAAAAATTAAAAGTCCCAAACCGATAAAAATTATATATCAAAATCAGAAAATTAAATCCCTAACAAGGTGAATCAAATAGCAAATTCGAAATATATTGTAAAAGAAACCAACCCCAAAATCTTTTTTGAATATGACTCCCAAACTGATTTAAAAAATCTCTTGAAATACTCCAAAATCCTAAAAGAATTGGATGTTCAACAAAGAAAATGGCAATATCCGCAAGGATGGGTTTTTGAAAAAGTTAAGATTGTTGTTTCATTTAAAAAAAATCAGCCGATTATATTTAGTCTTCAAGGGTCCGAAAAAAAATTTCCAGATCCATATTATGTCTCTAACAATATTCATCATAAGAATAAAGACGAATTAGATAGAACTCGCTGTTATGAAGTAAAAAAAGAAGATGTGAAAATTCTAAGATTGTTTTTTGAAATTTCACCTTCTATCAAAGGTTGTATGTTTGAAAGGATTTGGTTTCATGAATTCCCAATATTTATATGCTCTTCGCCGAATATTGACGGATTCAACTTTTATTCATGTAGAATTGACAAATTTCCCAATAACTTCAAGGATATGTTCAATCTCGAAACAATCCACATGAAATTCTCTTGGGTAAAAATGCCAAATTCGTTCGCAAACTGCAAAAATCTAAGAAAAATCAATTTTGAAGAGGCTTGTTTAATCGATAAATTTCCTGACGACATCGGAAACTGTCTAAAACTCCAAAAGTTAATATATGCAGAATCTTATATGGACATTCCCGCTCAAGCCCGTAAAAAAATCGGTATTACCTCCCTTCCCCCTTCCATCGGAAAAATCCCTAACTTGACTAAAATAAAATTAACAGGTTGTGTTAACCTTCGCTCACTTCCTGAAGAAATTGCTTTTTTTCCATTGAAAAGCATCATACTCGATAATTGTATGATTAGAGATGAACAGAAATTTCTAAAAACAGTTGGGAAAAATGTTTTAATTAATTGGTATAACTTGGGGGCATCTTATTTTGATAATACGGGTGAAATAAAATTTGATTTCGACTTAATTATTGAACGACTCTCACCAGTTTTCGAATGCCTTGAAACCAACGTTTTTGAAATGTTAATTTGGAAATTTCCAAAAAAAAAAAAATTGATTATTCGCATTCTCGAACAATGGACCGAAAAAACGTCCAATCTAGAAATTAAAAGGAAATTTCAAGATTTTGTTAGTAATTTTTCTCCAAAAATAGAAATTCCCAAAGGAAAACTCTTTTTATGAAAAATTCTTTAAAATTAGAAAGAAAGCAATATGAATAATAATTGTTTGTCTCCAATCATTATCCCAATAATCTTTCGAACTTAAAAAAAATCGAAACAAAAAAAAATAAATACTAAATATCGTGTTTACATTCGCCGATTTGTCACTGTTTCATTATATATGGCTTCACATCCTTGCGGGACTCATCCTTCTCGCTCAAAGTTTGTAGCTCGAATTCATCTGTTCCATATATTGTATTCCTTATATCATTTTCCTGTTACGGGTTTTTCCTTTGCTTTCGCTGCTTTCGCTGCTGCTTTAGCCACCGCATCTTGCTGATACAACCGAATTTTTGAAGGTCCAAGCCGTCGAATTGTTTGATCCATCTTCGTCGTTAACTGCCTGAACCGTTCACCTTCGGCGGCCGAAAAGAACATCATCTGAATGCGCTCCCGTTCTTCTTTTCCAACCATGGTCTCAAGTATGTCTTGGATGAATAAAACTAAATTCCGAGCATACAAATTACCGTGAACGTAGTCACACTCTCCGACGTGTCAGCCACCGACGATTATTCCGTCAGCTCCTTTATTAAAAGCACGCATTATCATATCACTTGAAACTCTAGCCGTGCAGACAACACGAACCGGTCTTATGCTAGTTGGATATTGGGCTCGAATAGTACCAGCCATATCACAGGCACCGTACCCTCATTTCCAACACAGGAAAGCAATAATTCGTGGTTCAAAATTTTTATCTGTCATTTTTATCGCCTTAAATTACGCTTATGTTTCTTCAATAAATAACGCGTCTTCCAATATACCATCTATCAGTTCGAAGTATTGTTCATCTCGATAATATCTTAATGTAATTGCTTCGCTCGGGCAGACGGCAACGCATAGTCCACAACCCCTGCATAAGATATCGTCTACAATTGCGCCCTGTTCTTGGGTGATTCTAATAGCGCCATATGGACAAGCTTCAGCACACATACCACATCTTGCACACTTATTCGGGTCGGAAATAGCTCGGATGAGTTTAATCCGGTATTCACCGTTCGAAAGAAGTTTTACAATCGATGATGCTGCGCCTTTGGCTTGCATAATTGTTTCGGATATCGCTTTAGGTGCATGACATGCGCCTGCTAACGAAATTCCTGGGACATCTGTATCAACAGTGTTTAATCTCTGGTGGAACTCTTTAAGGAATCCGCTGGGATGTTTTGAAATATTAAGAGTCTTGTTAAGTTTATCAAATGTTCGAGAGGGCATCATAGCCATCGATAGAACAACCATGTCATATGTATATTCTTTGATTGTTTTTTCCGGGCTAAGTGTGTCTTCAAGCACTACTTTTAGACTCTTAGTTTTCGGATCTTCTCTGATACGACCTACTTTTGAACGAATATATTTTACACCTTCTCTCCGTGAGGCGGTGTAATATTCTTCATAGCCTTTTCCTGCTGCGCGAATATCAATATAAGCAACCATTACTCCAAGCGATGGGTCGTGTGATTTTATTAATTTAGAATTTTTAATGCTAATCATACAACACACACCACTTGAGCAATATACGTTTCTATTGATATCCCTTGATCCGACACATTGCACGAATAGAACGTTTTTTGGTGGTTTTGCATCGGATGGTCGGACTAGATGTCCAACAACAGGACCGTTAGGTGCAATCATCCGTTCTAGAGTTAATTGGGAAATTACATTTTCATATTGATTGTATCCCAAATAGCCGTATTCAGGTTCGTATTCATCCCAACCTGTAGCTATGATAATACCTCCTACTTTGACTGAGAATTTAGTATCTTTTTGTTCATAATCAACCGCTTTAATTTCACAGACATTGGCACAATTACCGCAAAGGATACAATGGTCCATGTCAATTTGAGCTACCATCGGAACGCATTGAGAGAATGAATAGTAGATTGCTCTGCGTGGTCCAAGTCCCTGGTCGAATTCACTTGGGACAATTGCAGGACACACATCAAAACATGCTCCACATCCATTACAATCATTTTTTGTATATCGGGCTTTTTGTAAAATCTCCACTTCGAAGTTTCCAACGTAACCACTTATTTTTGTTACTTCGGAGAGGGTAAACAACTCGATATTTTTATTCCGTTGAGTTTCTAGCATGACAGGACCCAAGATTCAAATAGCGCAGTCATCTGTGGGGAAAGTTCGGTCAAGCATTGACATTTTACCGCCAATTGTAGGCTTTTGCTCTACAAGGAATACTTTATGTCCTTGATTTGCTAGGTCTAAGCTTGCTTGTAATCCTCCTATTCCTCCACCAATAACTAATACAGAATCTGTTACCGGGACTACTCTTTCGGGTACCATTTCTAGCTTTGCTGCTCTCGCAACACCTGCTCGAATTTGCTCTTTTGCCATATCTAAGGCTTTCGGTTTTTCTTTCTGATGAACAAAACTTACATGTTCTCTGATATTGACAAACTCCAAATAACTAGGATCCATTCCGCAGTCAGTAAGGACCGCTTGAAAAACTGGTTCATGGGTCTTCGGAGTTCATGCAGCTATGACCACTCGATTCAGATCATTGTCCTTTATATACTTTTTAAGGAAATCTGCACCTGCTGTGGTTCAAAGGGCAATATTTTTATCAGAAACTACTACATTTGGTAAAGTTTTGCTAAACCTTACCAATTCATCCATATCAAGGACTCCAGCTATATTAACACCGCATGAGCAAGGAAAAACCCCTATTCTTACTTCTTCGGGATTATCGCTCATAGTTTTGTCAATTTATACCGTGTTAGTTCTTTAATATTGAAAGAATACTACTGAATTTTTTTTCAATTTTTATCCATCATCGAAGTTACTCTCAATTTTTTCCGCTGTTAGAGAAGCCTCACTTCCAAATCATTCGGATAATATTTGAGTTTACCAATCTTTTTTACAATAATAATATTTTGTATTTTAAAAGAAGTAGTTATAGAGAATTTCTGTGGATTTTTTTCGAGAAAAAACGCAAAAAAAGTAAAATATTAATTAAAAAATAGTAAACATTGATTTTTTCGTCTTTTTCGTACTAAAATAATCGATATCCCACTCATGGCACTTAAGAGTATAATCGGATTATAGCCAGTTATTGAAGGGTATTTGGTATTATCTATTAACTTATTTAAAATCTCTAAACCATCGCCACCATCTGCTACATAAATATATGACCCCGAAACATAAACATCATTTGCCCATCCCCCATCATAGAACTGTCCCACTTTCGTGGGGGCAGTCGGGTCTGAAATGATAATAATCTTAAAACCTTCAATAATATCTGCAACATAAGCAAATGGTTTCGAAACATAAATGCCGTATGCAGATCCATTGTCTTTGAATCGTCCCACTCCAATGGGATCAGTTGGGTCGGAAATGTCAATAATCCTCAACCCATAGGGACCATCTGCAACATAAGCATACTCCTCCGAAACATAAATGCCACGTGCAGATCCACCATCATCATCATAGAATTCTCCTACTTTCTCTGGGTCTATCGGGTTGGAAATATCAATAATCTCTAAACCATTATAAAGATCTGCTACGTATGCGAACGACCCTGAAACAAAAACATCAAATGCAGTTCCACCATCATCGAATTGGCCTACTTCAATGGGATCGGTAGGGTCGGAAATATCTATAATTTCTAAACCATCACGACCATTAGCTACGTAAGCATATAACCCAGAGACATAAATGCCGTATGCAGATCCATTTTTATCATTAAAATTTCCCACATTTATGGGGGTAGTTGGGTCTGAAATGTCAATAATTTTTAATCCATCGTTACCATTAGCTACGTAGGCATATGACCCAGAAACATAAACACCAGATGCTGATCCATCATAACCATCATCATCATTAAAATGCCCCACTTTAATGGGGGAAGTCGGGTCTGAAATGTCAATAATTTTTAATCCATTAGTGCCATCAGCCACGTAGGCATAAGTACCGGAAACATAAATACCAAATGAGTTTCCACCATTATCAAAACGTCCCACTTCAATGGGATCAGTTGGGTCCGAAATGTCAATAATTTTTAAACCATCATAACCATCAGCTAAGTAAGCATATGAATCTGAAACGTAAACATTCAAAGATTCTCCATTATCATTGAATTGTCCCACTTTCGTCGGAGAAGTTTGGTTGAAAATATCAATAATATCAATAACTCCAGAATCCTCCACCACGTACGCGTACGATCCTGAAATATAAACAGCGTTTGCCGATCCACCATCATAGAATTTTCAAACTTTCTCTGGGTCAATCGGATTGGAAATATCAATAATAAGTAAACCATTCGATCTATCAGCCACGTACGCTTACGATCCCGAAACATAAAC
>JAUWOE010000248.1 GCA_030612265.1 Promethearchaeum sp. | reverse complement strand
TATTAAATCATAAAAATTGTGGCAGTCATGGAAGGTCTATTAAAATTGATGATTTGGAAAAGATTGGTCTTAAGATAATTAGAATTGATGAAGATCCGGATTGGAGTGATTTAATTTACAGAATCCAAATTATAATAAAATTTATATTTTCAAATTCTGCTTCTTTCAAATTATTTGTCTATAATGGAAATTTAATTTCTCAAAAAGCTATGGAAAGAAATTCATTAAAAAGGGTTCCAATCCCTAAATTAAGCGTTCCTGTTATAACTCAAATAGATGTCTTATGCCAAAAATGTGGAAAGGTATACAATGTATATGCAAAACTGAAAAAGGATAAAAAGATTGATGAAGAAATGAAGAAAAAAGGTCTAATTCCATATCCATCTGACGATAAAATCATATGTTCTTGTGGATTTGAAATTGATCTTCTACCAATAAGAAATCAAATTGAATCAGAGACAAGACAACCTTTTATAATATGATGATATATATTTAAAAAACAAATTTTTTTTTAGTAGGATTTAATATAATACAATGGAGATTGATAAGAGTGGTAAAACCTAATAAATATAAAACTCAAATTACATTTTTAGAAGAGGTTAAAAAAGGGAAATACGCCCCTATAGAGAAGTCTTCGCTTCAATATACAAGATTTGAAGACAATTCAGCAAAAATTGAAGAGTTATACTACTTTATTTTGGATTAATTACATAATTTTATTCTACTTTTTAAAATACAATCAATTTGAATTAAGAAAAATATTTATTCTTCCAACACTTTTTCGATAGCAAATTCAGCATGTAGCTGCGTAGTATCAAAAATAGGGATTAGAGAATCAATCGGTTTGATTAATAGGGGGATTTCAGTGCAACCTAAAATTATTCCTTCAGCACCGTTTTTCTGGAGATTTACAATGATCTGTTTATAAAATTCACGCGAAGGATCGGTGATCTTTCCCAAGACCAATTCATTAAATATGATTCGATCCACTTCTTGACGTTCTTCTTGGTTCGGGATAAGTACTTCAATGTGATGCTTCTCCAGCAATCGTTTTTTGTAGAAATCTTCTTCCATTGTAAACATGGTTCCCAAGAGACCTACTTTTTTCAATCCGAGTTCTTTGATCTTAGAAGCAGCAGCGTCTGCAATATGATAGATGGGAATTTGTATGTGGGTTTGGATTTGTGGGACTAATTTATGCATTGTGTTTGTGCAAATAATGATAAAATCCGCACCTGCTTGTTCTAATTTTTGGGCTATAATTGTTAGATGGCTTGTAATTTCATCCCACTTATTGTTATGCATCCATTGTTCAATTGGTTTGAAATCGACTGAGTATAGAAGGCACTGCACCGAGCTCAATCCCCCCAATTTTTCTTTAATCAATTCATTGAGAATGCGGTAATATTCTAGGGATGATTCCCAGCTCATTCCACCAATTAATCCTATAGTTTTCATCTTGGCTGATCTAGAGTTCAATATTTTTTAAATCTTATTCAATTCCAAAATACCGTAGAAGAATCCCTAAATAATCTTCTCCCTTTCAAATTCCCTCAATTATCCCTTGCTTATATTTTAGTTTTATACTTAAAAAGTCCAAATTGCTGCAAAAAGGATGAAAAAATAGTTAAACCATGAAATCGTTAATATTCCGATTTTTTTCTTGTACATAGATGGATTTAGAAGCGCTAAAATGAAAAAAACAATGTAATCCTGAAAGAAATTACCAAACCCTTTAAAAAGAATAACTGGTAGAAGCAAACAAGCATAATTAAACAATATAAACAAGACAATCTTTATGATTGCATTAGAATTATCTCCTAATTTTTCCAGAAATAGAAATGAAGAAAAATTGATACAATGTATGATAAAAAAGACTAAAATTAGATTTAGGATATAAATTTTTGGGATCTTATAACCTACAATAAAAAATGAGACAAATCTAAGCATTAACCACAGAAAAACAAACATAGTTGAACCCTTCATAAGGGAAAATAAATGCTGCTTCAATGAGTAAGAAATCAATTTAGATGATGTTAGGTCCTTAAAAAGAGTAATCTTAATAACTAAAAAGAATACTACCCAAAGATACATAAATTCAAAAGGAAATGTCGAATCAATTAATATGTCAAAATTTTCAAAAATTATGCCAAAAAAATCGAAAATTTTAACAATTAGATCACTAATATCTTTATCTTGAAGAGACGGAGTCCAAAAAATTAAATTGTAATAGAAATATTGAAATAAAATAACAATAAATGTAGAGACAAATAAATAACGGGAATATTTTCCAATTAAATCTTTATTTTTATTAGAAAGTATGTTTAAGTTTGTTGAAATCGGCGTTGAACGGCTTTTTTTTTCACTTTTTTCATTAATTTCTTCAGAGCTTATAACTGCATCTTTTTTAGGATCGTATTGAGGATTAATTTTTTTAGGAAAATCCTTTTTTTTTTTGATATTTTGATTTGATAATTTAAATCGATTAAAATATTCGGAAATTTTGGGCATTTGCACTGTAAATTTAGCGACCATTCCAAATCCAGAGACACTTAGAAGGGAAAAAAGCAAAAACAATGAAATAACTTGAACAAAAAGATTGAAATGGCTTGAACCTTCTCCTTCAATCCCTAAACTTTGGTTCATCCATTGAATCTCCTTTTTGATTGCATTTGGGTCATAAAGTGATGAAGCATGACCGAAAAAACTATTAGATACATAGGCTTCTCGTGCTGAACCGTCTTCAAAATTTCCATATAATAAATTTATTTCTGTTGCAAATCCACTAGAAGCATATTTTAAATACTCTTCAGGGGGTTGGTTATGATAGCTTGAATTTTCATTCATTATGAGTAATAAATTTCTCGGTAAATTACTTTGTGGTGTACCATAATCGTTATTCGTAAATAACTCATAAGAACCTGGATTTCCGCATATTACACCTTGAATTTGGATAGTTGACATTCCAAATTGGAAGGCAAAATGCGCCCCGTAAGAATGGCCTATTAGTCCAATCCGGGTAGAATCAATATAAGGACAATCTTCTAATTTTTGAAGTAAAATTTCTAATTCCTCAAAGATCCTAGAATCAAAAATTTCCAAATTAGATAGAACTACGGCATAATTATTTGCAAGAAATTCTTTTTGGATAAGATTCATTGACCTGCTGTTTAAAAATTTTCCATTTAATAATATTATTAATGGAAGTTGTTGTTCTAATGTTCCCTTTGGACGAATTATTTCTATTTCTTTTGAATACTCTTCATAATAACCATCTTGGGTAGGAACATTGATAGAAATTGATTCTGATTCAATTTTAAATGTGAAATCGAATAAAAAAAGTGATAAAAAAGTCAATGAACTAAGAAAAATCATACTTAAAACAAGAAATATCTTTAGATCTTTAGAAATTCCAAGTTTTTTTCTTAATTTTTTTTTTCTCCCATCCTTTTTTGGAACCAACAATGCATATCATCCTTATTATGTAAATATTAATTTAATTTTCAATAAATATATATTAAACTCCACCAATTTTAAGATTCTACAATTATCTTCTTTCTTTTTTTATAATCTTAAATATTGCGTAAATAATTCCTACAGACCCAAATATTGTGATTATAAGACCTGTTGGCATAAAAAATGAATTCGGAAACAAATCAATATTATCAGGGATACCATCATTATCCGTATCCCTATCCCGTGGATTTAAGCCAAGTAAATATTCTTCAAGGTTAGTTAAACCATCACCATCGGGATCATCTTCAGCATCACTAGCATTAAGAGGGTTTAGATTGTATTGCTCTTCCCAACTATCAGGCATACCGTCTTCATCAAAATCAGATGTATGTATAACTGAAAATATAACTGTATCCTGTGCAATGTTTCCGCTTTCATCCGACACAATAATTGTAATGTTGTAGTCATTTTCTAACAATCCATCAGGAATATAATACGAAATTGCAGTTCCACTAGCCCATACAGTTCCCGACACCGCTTCTGTTCCATTTAGTTCAATTGTATAGGTGGCGGGATCCAAATCTGCTACAATCCACGTGATGTTTAAACCCGAGTATCCTTCATAGGTACTTAAATCTCCGGGAACATTCGTAATTATGGGTGCTTCAAAATCAAGATATATAGAATTTACTAAAGGAAAATAGTCTATTCCAAGACCAGTCCCATGAATCTCATAAGGAGTATCCCAAACGGTTTCGTCATTTGTGGCATCCGGATTTTTGATTATGTAATCATTACCCCAATAGTTCCCGATTATGCCGTTATCCCAATGGTTATCTCTGTATTCATATCCTTCATAAGCTTGATGATTTTGATTTCCCCAAATATCATTATAATAAATTGTATTATTATCACAATAATAATACAGATAAATTCCATATTCATTATTATTTGCATTATTCCAGGAAATAGTGTTGTTGCTCGATTCTCTCAGATAGATTCCATCAATATTGTTATAATTTGCATTATTTCCGGAAATAGTGTTGTTGCTCGATTCCTTCAGATGGAGTCCATCATCATTGTTATTGGCATTATTCCCTGAAATAGTGTTGTTGTTTGAATCATATAGATGGAGCCCACTATAGCCATTATAGCCTACATTATTTCCGGAAATAGTGTTGTTGCTCGATTCCCACAGAGAGATTCCACCATATGGGTTATAACTTGCATTATTCCCATAAATTGTGCTGTTGTTTGAATCACCTAACCAGAATCCACCATCGTTATTATAGCTTGCATTATTCCCATAAATTGTGTTGTTGTTTGAATCATCTTGCAATACTACACCATAGTTATTATAGCTTGCATTATTTCCGGAAAGAATGTTGTTGCTCGAATAATCGAGATAGATTCCACGATGATTATATATTAGCTCATTATTGCTGATAATTACGTTTGTAGTATTACTTAAGTGAATACCATCATTACGAAAACGATTTCCACCTTCAACCGTGCAATCCCGGATGATAAGATTAGCATCCGTATTATTAATAAATATTCCATCCTCTGTACTAGCATTAATGGTAAAACCTTCAATAACATAAGGGGAAACATAGGTGCCATCACCACTTAAGTCTTCACTCTCGATAAATGTTGCCAATTCATCATTCCCATCAATATAAATCGGATTATGATTCACAGCATCAATTGGATAATTAAGAAGATTCAGGCGCGTATTCTCAAAAGAGACTTCTTTAGTTATATTTCCGGTAAAATTAGAATGTAATAAGATGAAAGAAATTACTGCTAATAACAGATAAGATTTCACTTTGATCATTTTAATTTTGATCCCTTTCATTATAACTATTTTTTCTTGTTAATATAATTACAAATTTTAATTCAATATAAAAGAATTGAGGAAAGAACTTTGAACAATGGTAATAGTGGTAAATTTAGTTTTTAAAAAAAAAAAAAAAAAATCAATCGCCTATACAACCAGTTATCAAAGGCGACAATACACGCACATAAAAAGCTTCAGCACTTTTTGGGCAATGATTAAGACTTTTGGTA
>JAUWOE010000096.1 GCA_030612265.1 Promethearchaeum sp. | reverse complement strand
GAAATCAGGCCCCTTTATGCAGTATTATGGGATGTTTCGCTTGAAGATATTGAATATATCTCATCTAGGGCTTGGGTTGTTAGTTACATGCCCGTAATTGATGATACAATTTACTATAGTTATGCAAAGCATTATGCTTTTCAAGCACAAAAACTGTTCAAAATCCCAAATAGGAAAAAAATAACAATACAAGAGCCAGAAATGACCCATCTCGCTAAAATTAAAGGTTAATCTTATTTTTTATCATAATTTCTATTCTTCTTAAACCAATCAATCGCAAAATCTATTAATTCATGTTGAGATAAGATCTTGCAGGTTGCTTGGCCAACTTTGCCAGGAATATAGTTAATAGATTTTTCAAATGCTTCACCAACAGTGACAAAATCATCGTCATCATATATTAAATCTTCCCATTCTATCCATTTTCGGGTTCCATCCACAGACATTGCAGCTCCTTGAATTTCTTTTGGTTGATTTGGAAGATTTGCGCGAAATTCTGCTAAATGCAAAGATGTGTTATTTCCGTGATTTACTCCAAGTAAAACAACTTTTCCCATTAATTCGTAAATTTTAGAAAGGGGACAATCATTTCCAAAGACAGGTGAAACTAAATGATTTTTCGTGATGAATTCTGCAAGCTTTCCCCAAGCTGAAAAAGATTCTTGAGGATGGGATGATCTTAATACTCCTGGGAAAGTCCGAAATGTTTCAGCAATTTTTCCCATTGCGCGGGTTGAACTATATTTGGGATTGAATGCAGGTTGATTATCTTTAATTATCTGCCACCAATCTTTTGGAACGGGAGGATAATGCCAAAGAACCGGATTGCTATTTTCTGTTGTAAATGAAGGCATAATAATCGTACCCTCTTCAGTAATCACTTTTTGGAGAGCCATGATAACAACAACGGGACCTCCCACAGTCCAACCCATTTTGCTAAGAGAACTATGGACTAAAATAATATCGCCTTTTTTTAAACCAATTTGTTCAAAATCAGATATTAAAGAGTTGATTGTATTTGGTTTTTCAGTATTTTTGACAGTTGCGCCTTCTTTTTCCCAATGATTCATTATTTTTTAAAAGTATAATGACTTTTCAATTTTTTTTTAAGATGAGAAAGAGAACTTAACGTGATTGATTTAGAGGATTTAAGTTTATTGGGATAATTGGACTTTAAAAGTTTGCTACAATCCATTATTAATGTGTTTTTTGAGAACATAAGCCATTTACTACTATTTCTAGCTTTCTTCGAAAATATTCCACAAAATTTCAATAAACTCTCAACTACCCACCATGGGATATATTTTACTTTTTTTCCTAAATCACAAAAGACTTCCGAAATATCGAAGGGTTCTCCAGCAATATTATAAACTCCTGGAAAAGGATTTAAAACAGCGTAATGCATTGCGTTAACTAAATCATTTTCATCTGTAAATTGTGTCAAGCTAGTACCTATGTTTTTTTGTCCAATTCTCCAATAAACCCTTCTTTTAGAAATAAATTGCCCGAAACTGTATCTAAAATTATTAGTATACGAAAGGAATTGAGGTCCAACAATTACATGAGGTCGATATATTGTAATATTAATCTCTGGATGTTTTTTTTCAAAATCGGTTATAAAATTTTCAACAAGAGCTTTAGTATAAGGGTAATAAAATGAAGTAATTTTATGGCCCAATATAGGCGATTGTTCTGTTAGAAATTCGGAATTGGAAATGTTTTTCCCATAGGCTGCAATTGAACTCGAATATATGATCTTCTTAATTCCCAATTCTGCAGAGATATTAAAAACATTTTTAGTTCCAATAAAATTAATATCATAGATCGTTTTTGTATCAGGAATAGAACCAATTACCACAAACGCCATATGGATTAGAACATCAACACTTTTAAAAGCAGTTCTTAAATCTGATAGAACTCGCACATCTCCTTTCATAAATTGAATTTTATTATGATTTTCACAAATTCTTTTAAAATTTAATTCTTTTACATCTAATCCAATGATTTGTTCTATATTCGGGTCTTCGATTAGTTTTGGAATTAAACAACTACCCAATGTAGATGAAATTCCCGTAATTCCAACTTTCATTACATTATTTTAGGGAAAGACATTTAAAAATTTTCTCCAATTACTTCAAAATGTCCCAAATAATTAAATACTATAATTGCAACTATTAACTAAATTGTATATTTTTTGAAAAATTTATAGTTATTAGTTATTAATGAAAAGTAGATGAGAAAATGAAACAAACAAAAATTTATGGAATTTGTGGCTTGATGATTTTATTAATCATCATTCCAACTATAAATGCTGTAGCAATTTCATCATGGCCCGTGGAAAAGGATGATAAATTGAAATATTCTTTATCTTATCAATATTATGATGAAAATGACACTCTTATTATAGATAGTTCTGTATCAATTTCTATAGTCATTAAAAAAGTGGATATTAATCTCACATATGATGTAAGTTGTGATGTTAATGATGAAGTTGGAGATTGGGGAGATTCTTTTTTGAAAAATCATGTTGAAGGTGTAAATTTAACTAGTTCATCTCATCTTTTAGCTATATTTACTTATATAATCTATGAAGCTTCTGCTTTTACAGAAAAGGAAAATTACTGGGCAGAATTAATAAATTTTACAAAGGAATATTTTTGGGCTGATGCCTTTACATTTACAACTTATAGCACCGATGAAATCACTAATATGGAATTTTCAAGTTCCTCTGATGCTTATGGGTATGAAATAACCGCATCTTGGGATGATTATAAAAATCTTCCTGCTGGGAGTTATTATAGCAAACTAGAATATTCAAAGGATGGTGTTCTTCTAAGAAGTGAAGTGTCACGCCATTGGGTGGAGGGTGGAGATTCTGATTTTATATTAAAAAATGCAAACCGAATTATAATACCTGGTTTTCCACTCGAAATTCTTGGATTTTGTTCAATTCTTGGGATAGTAGTTATTTTCCTAAAGAAAAGATAAAACTCTATATTTTTTTTAATCCTGTGTTTCACCACTATTTTTATTTCGAAGATCCAATATCACCAAAGATGTTAAATACTATGTTGTTTTAACAATATGTAGATTTAACAAGTCACATCTAAAAATCGACTTCATGGTATCCAGCTTGTTAAATTTTTATTAATTTTAAAAAAAAGTGATAACATGGGAAATTTGATTAGATCAATAGCAATGTTAGAGCCGAAAAACGAAAATTTACATATATATTCTAAGTTTGAACTTCCTAGATTGGGATGTGTTTTGCTTGCTACGATCATGAAGAATTTGGGTTTTGAAGCGCGCGCATATTTTTTAAGCGAACGAAAAATTTTGGAAAGGGAAATATCGGCGGATATAATTGGCATCTCTTCAATATCCTCAACTGCTTTTATTGCTTATAGGTTGGGGGATTATTTTCGCAGTAAGGGAAAAATTGTTGTTATGGGAGGACCTCATATCACAGCTTTACCAGAAGAAGCAATGGAACATTCTGATTACTGTATTTGCGGTGAAGGTGAAAAAAGTCTTCCGCAATTAATAGATGCATTGAATCAAAATCAAGATTTAGAATCCATTCAAGGCCTTGTTTGGCGTGATTCTGAAGGAAAAATCACTAAAAATTCCCAAGTAGTCCATATGGAAAATCTGGATGAAAATCCCTTTCCTGATTTTAATTTATTAGAAATTGAAACTCCACATATGGGAGCAGCCGGGGATAAACCGACAATTCCAGTCCAAACATCAAGGGGATGTCCTTTTGCATGTAATTTTTGTTCGGTAACCGCAATGTTTGGCCGAAAATTTCGTTTTCGTTCCACTGCAGATATTATTTCTGAATTAAAACAGTATAATCCCAAAGAAGAGATGATATTCTTTTATGATGATAATTTTACTGCAAACCGGGAACGAACCAAAAATTTACTAAGAGAAATGATTAGATTGGGCTTGACATTTGACTTTTCAACTCAAGTCCGGGTGGACATCTACAAAGATCAAGAACTTTTGGATTTGATGGTAAAAGCCGGCTGCAAAACTCTTTATATCGGTTTTGAATCCGTGGATCCAGATTCATTAAAAGAAATGCATAAAAATCAATCTGTAGAAGATATTAAAACGGCAATTCATGAAATTCGCAAGCGTGGAATTCATATACATGGGATGTTCGTCTTTGGTTTTGATAATGATGATCCGAAGAAAGCGCGGGCTTCTGTTAAGTTTGCGATTCAGCATAAGATTGCTACAACACAATTTTTAATTCTTACTCCGCTTCCAGGAACAGAATTTTATTATAAAATGAAGCGGGAAGGGCGATTAATTGACACTAACTGGGATGAATACGATGCTCATCATGTTAAATTCAAACCAAAAAATTATAGTCCATGGCAATTACAAATGTCTCAATATCATGCTCATACAAAATTCTATGCATGGAAGTGGATTATAATGCGACTCTTTCATGGCAAATTCCGTGCTTTCATAATTGGAATATATGCACATTTTCTAAATCGCAAATGGATCCGAGAAGAATATCATCATCTGCGTAGGTTGCGAGAAATCCCAAGTAAAATTTAATAGAAAGTTATATCAAAAGAAATTATGTTATATTTTCAAAAAATTTCTACCCGTTTTGGAGAAATATCAATAATTTGGAAAAATAATGGTAAATCAATAGCAATCCAACGGATTTTTTTAAGTAATTCTTTAAATTCTGCTTCAGACATGCAAAAAATTAAATTTACAAATGCTCAAAGTGGAAACCATTCAGATATCTCCACGTTAATTGATAAAATTCATAATTTTTTTGATGGAAATCGCGAGGATTTTTCACTTGAAATTTTGGATTTTTCAGTTTGCCCCCCTTTTCAGAAACTAGTAATCATGACAGAAGCAACAATTCCTTATGGAAAGGTAAGCACATATAAGCAAATTGCGCTGCATTTAGAAAAACCTACAGCTTCACGTGCGGTTGCAAATACATTAGCAAATATTCCATTTCCGATAATAATTCCTTGTCATCGAACTATAAAAAGTGATGGAACAATCGCAGGTTATCAAGGAGGTAATAAAATGAAGAAGGAATTGCTTAATATGGAAGGTGTAGAAATTAATTCCAAGCTTAAAGTCAATCTTTCCAAATACTGCTATTATTTTAATTAAGAATAGAAATGAAATTGAAAAAAAATTAATAATATACCTATAAAGCGCGTAATATAACAATATAAAATAGTGCATTACCCAAAAGTACACATACATGAAAAAGATCATGAGATCCAAACACTCCTGGTAACAATTTTGGTTTTCTTAATATATACATGAGTGCTCCAATTGAGTAGGTGAATCCGGCGAGAATTGCTAAAATAAAATCTAATCTAGGCATTACCAAAAATATAACATAACCAGGGATAATAGCCATCCAACCTTGAAGAAGATAAATCCCAGCAGTGAGCCAACGTGGAGAATTGATCCAAATTAATTTTAAAATTAACCCTGCTCCGACGATTGTCCATTGACCAATAAGTATTCCAATTCGCCAAGCTCCCGTGAGATAAAAATAAGATATTGGAGTATAAGTACCCGCTATCATAAAAAAAATGGCGATTTGATCAATTCTAGTCCAGAAAAAAATATGATCTTCCGATGTTTTTTGGGAATGACAAATCGTGCTGGCTAAAAATAACAAAGTAACTGCTGTACCATAGATTATACTAACGGTAATTTTGTTCGGGTCTCCGTAACTTTTAATAACTAAGAATAAAGTACCAATTATAGTCAGGATTGCTCCGATCAAGTGTGAATAAACCGAAAAACGTTCTTCGGGACGTTTAATGAAATTTTTCTGATTAATTACTGTAGAAGTAGTTGTAAGATTCTCCTTTTCTAAAGCATTTTCAAAATTTACTGATTGTGACATAAACATTGTTCTCCATCTTTAACAAATTGGGTAAAAATGTGTAAGAATGATGATTAAGATAATATTAGATCCCAATATTTAAAAAGTTATTGTTAAATCTATATAGATCTATATGATCTAAGAAGTCATTAAATTTGTTTTAGAACACATATCTATCATAAACTTTGAGTATTTCTTTTGACCAGTCTATTAAATCACAATTCTGGTAAAAATTACAGTTTTTTTTGCATCTTTTATTAAGTAAATATAGGAAATCCTCAAAATTAGAAAAAGTGATTTCATCTGAAATCTTAATATCGGAATTTGGTTTTTGGCAAAATGAGCCTAGATTATACCTCGCTAATTCCATAATTTCATAAAATTCAGAACTTTCCAAACTAGATAATTGAGCTTGTGGTACTATTGCACTCTTTGACATAGAAAAAAGAGATTAAAAAAGCAATTTAAAAGGAAATAGTGCATCGATTTTTTAGACTCCAAATAACCACAATTTTCAGATTTTATATTTCTTAATTTTTTTCCTAATCGATTTCGGAATAATCTCTTGTTTTTGAAGATATATCTTCAATTCTTTTGGAATCGTTGAAAGAATATCTGAGAGATCCCCACGAATATGAAGAGAAGCTAAAGCATCCTTAGGCGTATCGGATCTTGTAAACAAAATGACTTTTCCACCCTGTTTCTCTACTATATCAACTAATTCACTAGCCGGAGTAACTCGAAGAGATGTGCCTAAAACTAACATAACATCTGAAGATCGGGCTTTACTCTCACAAGTATCGTATTCTCTAACAGATTCTCCATATTCAATCATATTTGGTGTTATGACACCCGAACAATCGCATTTAAAAATTTCAAACTTATTGGGTTTCTTTTTAAACTTCTTAAGCATTGATAGGTAATCATATTTCTTTCTACATTTTGAACATATTCCTTCTTTAAGTGTCCCGTGAATATGTATAATGTTGGATTCTGGATCTGCCAGATCATGTAAATTATCCAAATTTTGAGTTATTATCGTCACTTTTGCATTTATCATTTCTAACAATTTTTGAAGATCACGCATAGCGAAATGCCCTTTATTAGGTGTACTTTCTAGAATAGGCAGTATACTACCAAATAAATAAGAGTCACGGAATAGTTTGCCATCTTCAGTTTTTAAAATTTCATAATAATCTCGATTGCGAATAGCTTTTTTGACATTATTGTTTAATGGTTCTATCTTAGGAAATTTTACAGAAGGTGCAGAAATGCCTGCTCCTGAAAAAATTAATATGGATTTAGCATTACCGATGACATTCACTACTTTTTTTATTAAATCAAGGTTTATCCGCTTAAATTTCTCATCCATTTGCATTTCAACCTCTTTTTGGGTCGCCATTCCAGCACATATATCATTAATCCTACTTGATTGGTCATTTTCATCAACTATTTTTTCAGGCTCCCTGTGAATCATTGCTTGCATTGGTAATGAACTTGGCTCTGGTTTTCTTCCTGGTTCTCTATGTACTGCAGCTTGTAGTGGAATAACCATCATATCTGGTGGTTCTGAATGCATTGTTGCTTCAATTGGGATATCGTCAAAACTAAGATCTGAGATTACTTCTTCCAACTTCTGAGTCTTTTCCATCTTTTCATCTTCGAATTCATCTTCCAGATCTTCTTCTTTTTCTTCTTTTTCATCTTCCTCTTCTTTTTCTTCAAAATCACTATCTTCTATGCGTTTTTTGATAGGTTGAAAGGTTTTGCGCAAAAAAGCCTTTTTCTGGGGAATATTTTCATCATCACCATCCATGTTTATCTACTATAATTCTGCGATTTTACTATAAGAATATAACCTTAGAAAAATATTAAACTAAAATTATTAAAAACACTTTAATGGCTAAATTATTCCTTAATTATAAAAAACCATTGAGAAATTCTTCTGTTTAGTAATAATTTTATTGATGTTTTGGGATATTGATGTTTTAGAAATTTTAAATGATTATTCATAATATAATATTTAAAATGAGTGAATTTTCAAATCGAGTAATACTATGGAGAAAATCGATCATTATATCTTAAAATATGTAACATATTCGAAAAATAATTAAGAATTATAAGGAAAAATGGTAATTTTGTAATTTTTAAAAACTTAAATAACTAACCAACTAATAAATAATAAATAGATATGATTAAATCTAAATTTCCAATCGATGTTGAATTTTAGATTAATCTATTATTTGAGTTGAAATACTATGGCAAAAGTAGCTTTTATGCAATTAGCTTCGTGTTGGGGTTGCCACCAGTCGCTTCTTGATGCTCATTTAACGTTATTGCATGTATTACCGGAACTTGAAGTCGTATATTGGCCCGCAGTCGTCGATTTCAAAATGAAACATTTAAAAGGATATGACGATCAGAGTGTAGATGTCGGATTTATTGAAGGTTTCTGCCGAACTGAAGCTGATCGCGAAAACGTCCTTTTAATGCGGAAAAAATGCAAAATTATTGTAGCAATGGGTTCATGTGCTGTGTTAGGTGGTTGTCCTGGGCTCGCAAATCTGTTTTCAATTGAAGAACTTACTGAAAGGAAGTTTATGGACACAGAATTTGTAGATCAAGGCTCTACCGTACCCGATCAACACGTTCCAAAATTTCTGGATTATATTCCTGACCTTCATACAGTTGCTAAAATTGATGTTGATTTACCCGGATGCCCACCAAAAACTGGAAATATAATAGGTTTAATTGCAACCGTATTAGGTCAAGTAAAGACCGAAATTAATGCTGAAAAATCAATGTGCGATGTATGTCCATTGGAAACATGCTTGCTTGATAAAAATTCTCTGTGTTATGGGCCGATTACTGCCTCTGCAATTCCACTTGGAAAAATAGAGGAAGGATATCCTGTAATAGGGGAATTTGGATTAACCAAAAACGTTCATAATGTAAACGCTGAAAAATTATTTAAGAAAATAACCGCCCAACCTTTATCTCATGATGAAGTTAGACAAACCGTAGAAGCGCTCTTAATGACTTTGAACACCGTTCCTTTAGGATATTTGGTTGGAAAAACCGATCCAATCCGGGCGGTTAAACTCGATCCTGATAATCTATCAACAAAAATTGTGAATGAAAAGGAGATTGTTGATTTTACTATTGAAGGTTATCCCGAAATCTTAAATAATATTATTGGCGCTGCTATGGGTGATCTTAAAGAAAATCCTGAATATGACGATTCAGCGCAGACTGTATGCTCGCAATGTGACCGAAATGTTGTAGATAAGGAGGTAGTTCGTTATAAACGGGATTATGAAGGATTTCCCGATCCAACAAAATGCCTTTTAGTGCAAGGTTATGTTTGTATGGGACCGATTACAAAAGCTGGATGTGGTGCTACATGTCCCAGAGCGAATTCACCTTGCCTTGGATGTTATGGTCCTGCATTAAATGTTGATGATTATGCTTCTAAAGCGATGAGCCTTTTCCCATCAATATGTAAGGATGATCCCGAAAATATCAAAAAATTTTTCAGCGATCCAGCAGGATTGTTTGCAAGATTTTGTGTTCCGACCAGCCCTTTAGGGCATAAAGTGGAGGATAACTAAGGAGGAAATGATAATGGTTAATATAGACTTACATGTAAAAAGAGATGTTCTCGATCTTATGATCGGAGGAACTAAGATTTCTTATTGCTACCAATGCGGAATATGCAATGACGTTTGCCCTGTTAGTCAGCGTTGGGGTTCTAGGTATAATCCACGAGATACAGTTTTATTTTCTGCTTTAGGATATAAAGATGCATTATTTGCTGCAATTAGGCGCGATCCTTTTATTCTTTGGGGTTGCACTGCATGTGAAACTTGCGATGAGAAATGCCCCAGCGAGATACCAATAACTGATATTATTTGTTATCTAAAAAATGCCGCAGTAGCTGCTGGACTAACTCCAGAATTTTATCCGGAATCCGCTCGAACCATCATGGAAAATGGTATGGCAATTCCTGTTCAAGCTGCAATTAATAAGCGCCGCGAGAAGTTAGGAATTGGTTTACCGCCTAATATCCCGGTCGACGAAGTCAAAACTATAATGGAAGCAACCGGAATAAGCAAGATTATCGAAAAGAAAGAAGAAAAAACGGAGGGAACTGCATAATGACAACCGAATACAAATTATTTCCAGGATGCTTAATAACAAATCGATTACCATTCCTTGAAGCTTCAGCAAATGTTGTCTTTGATGAACTGGGAGTAGATTATAGCTCTGCTGAATTTGCCTGTTGCCCCAATCCTGTTGGTCTAAAATTTGTAGATAATAAAGCTTGGTGTGCTTTGGCTGCAAGGAATTTAGTTGTTGCTGAAAATGAAAACAAGAATATAATGTCTTTATGCAACGGATGCGCTCAATCACTGATCATTGCTGACCACGATATGAAGCATGATCCTATCTTGAAGAATGAAGTAAATGAAATTCTTAAAAAAGTGGGTAAAGAATATAAGGGAACCATAAATATTCTCCATTTTGTTAAAGTTCTTTATGAAGAAGTCGGTATTGAAAAGATCAAAGCGAGTGTAAAACATCCGTTGACAGGATTGAAAGTAGCTTGCCATCCCGGATGCCACTATGCTCGACCATCTCATATATTAAAGGTAGAAGAAGATCCAATGAATCTACAATACTTAAGAAAGTTGGTTGAAGCTACAGGTGCCACTGTTGTTGATTACGATGAAGAAAATCTGTGCTGTGGAAATGTTGTTCGTAATACCGATCTATACACCGCAAATACCATGTTAAAATCGAAAATCGATGGTGCAAAACGCGCTGGTGCAGATTGTTTGGTAGTAAATTGCCCTTCGTGTTTCCAACAATTCGATAGTGAGCAACCGAAATTAAAAACAATGGCTGAAGAAGGTGAAGTATATAAATTCCCCACTTTTTACATAACTGAATTGTTAGCATTAGCCATGGGAAAAGACCCCGCCACACTCGGAATTAAATTCCATAGAAATAAAGGAAAAGAAGCATTAGCAAAGGTGAATCTCTAAAATGTCTCCACCAGATAAAGTATATGAAGTTGAACCCGTAACCCGGTTAGAAGGTCATGGGGGTTTAAGACTAATTTTATCAGAAGATGGTAAAACCGTAAAAGACGTACAATTTAACATTATAACAACCCGTTTCTTTGAAAAACTATGCGAAGGACGATACGCTGAACATGTTCCAAGAATAACTAATCGAATTTGTGGTATTTGTCCAGTTCCTCATCACCTCGCTGCAACAAAATCTATAGAAGCTGCATGGAATGTGGAAATTCCGCCTGCTGCTTACAAACTAAGGCAATTATTCATGAATGCAAAGCAATATAGCTCTCATTTGTTGCATTTCTTTGCATTAGCCGCACCCGATTTTATTTACGGACCGTTTGCTGACCCTGCAAAGAGAAATGTTGTTCAGATTATCCATGATTTACCTGATGTTGGAGCTATGGCATTAAAAATGATGGATTTTGGTCAAAATATATGCACCGCTATTGGAGGAAAATCAGTTGGGCCAATAACTGGAATAGTTGGCGGAATGCGCAATCCTTTAACGTCGGAGTTAAGAGATGGATTTATCGCACAAATTCCCGATCAATTGGAAATGGTAAAAGCTACGGTTGATTTGGCTAAAAAGATAGTATTTGATTATTGGGATGTTATTGCTAACCTTGCAGTTACCCCAACATATTATTGTGGTGTTGCTAAAGAAGTAAATGGAAAACTCGTTCATGAAATATATGATGGAGATATTGTATTCGTTTCACCAAAAGGAGAAAAAACCGTTTACAAGCCAGCAGATTACCTAAAAGCAATTGGTGAGCGTGCAACCAAGCATTCTTATGCCACACATACATATTACAAACCAGTAGGTTATCCAGATGGAATATATCGAACGAATTCTCTTGCCATGTTGAATGCTTGTGATGAGATGGCAACTCCACTTGCCGAAGTAGCCCGAAAGGAAATGTATCAAAAAGTCTTGGGAAAAGACTCTGGAGTCATTCACAATACTTTTGCATATCATTGGGCTCGGATAATTGAAACTGTTGAAGCATTTGAATTAGTTGTCAAATACCTAAAAGATCCAGAAATCATAAGCACTGATATTAAAACTCTCGATGTCAAACCCCTCGCAGGGCGCGGTGTCGGTATGGTTGATGCACCTCGAGGAAATCTGATCTACGACATGACCACTGATGAAGATGGAATTTGCCGAAAACTCAATATTCTGGTCGCCACCAATCACAATATCGCGGGAATAGAAAAAAGTTTGAAGCATGCTGCCAAGCAAATATTTGAAGAAGGAATTTTAGATAAAATAAAATTACCTGACCCTATGGTAAAGTAAAGGAGATGTAAAAAAAATGGTTGTAGAAGTAAATGAAGGCATTTTAAACCTACTGGAAATGGTTATTCGCTGTTATGATTGTTGACTATCATGTTCCGCCCACATTACTGTCGTTGAACCCGATGGTACTGAGCGGGTGATTCGAAAGTTAGAAGTGGACTGCGGATAATCAATTAATCATTACGAAAGGATGAGTTCAATGATCATATCTCGAAAACTGCGGAGGTATGGGAGACCCCTGCCCGGGGATTGTTCATTTTTTTATAATTATCTCGAAAAATAAATTGGTGTTTGCAGTAATTTAAAATGGCACAAAAATCGAAATTTTTTTCATATTTTCTATCTTGTCAATAAATGTGTATTATGAAAAGGATAAATCCAAAAATATAGTAAAATTTTTTCATATTCATATTATATTACTAATTTAAGCGGATTATATGAATATGAAAAATAAACCTTCATTTACAAATCAAAATTTAGAAAAAATCGAAAATAGTACAAAAGATAATCCCGAAGAAATGGTATATTGCTTTTCGATGAAGCCGGATATTCATAATTTACTTTATATCGGATTAATATTTTTGGGAATCTTAGTTTTATTCTTCTTAGTTATTGGGAAAAATGAGATTTTTCCACCTCAATTGAAAATTTTATTGATTTTATGTATTGTTTTTATTACAGTGGGCATTTTATTCTGGAAAGTAGAAAAAAAATTCATATTTTCTCGTAAAACAGGAATTTTAACCTTAAAAACCATACGATTTAAAATATCATTGTGTTCTAAGACCTTCTTAATTAAAGATTGTGTAAATTTTGATATTCAATTTCTTCCTCGAAAGAATGCATCTTTTTTGGTTCTACAACCTAATTTAAGGAAACCTTATCGCATCCAATTCAAGAGAAACAATGATGAAATCAATTTGCATCTTGTTAATTTAAACCAGATACTTTCCTCAATAAAACAATCATATTTTCCATCATCTTTTACCGAAAAAACATCTAACATCAACGAAGACATTATCGCCGATGATACAAAAAGAAAAATTACACGGGATATTGATCATAATATCGTTGTATCACACAATTTTCTTCTATTCGTAAGTCCTGTGTTGTTTTTTCTTCCACTTATGCTTGTTTATGTGTCATATTTATTTTTAGGAACAAAAACCTCAATAGGAAATTCTTCTCCGATAATAGTAATCCCTGTTATATTGATAGCGTTGGATTATATCGCTGTTGTTTATTTCCTGTTTTATACACTTAGAGTCAAAGATCTTGAATTAAAACGAGACCATGATATTTTAACGGGTGATCGATTATTTACTCCACCAAAATTTCTTCAAAACTTCTTAAGTAATCTTAAGGCATCATATATCAAACCCGAACAAGTTTCTTTTTACCGAAAATTACGAACAGGATTCATTCTTGAAGGTTTTATTCCCATAATCACATCATTCGTGTTTCTATTCCTATCTTTCTTTTAAAACATAGAAAACTGGAATAATATTTAAAAATAAATCATAAATCTTAAGTTTACAAGTTATCGATCCGACATAAACATTTCCTCAAAAATAACAGAAAATTCATCGATGGAGGCGACTTATGATGAAAAAGTTAGGGGGCATGTTTTGTTATATCTTCAGTAAATTCTTTAATTTCAATTTTT
>JAUWOE010000199.1 GCA_030612265.1 Promethearchaeum sp. | reverse complement strand
AGAATCTCGCGCCTTAATTGAAACTAAAAGACTAGCAGACAATTTTGGGAGTAAAGAAGAAAGATCAAGTTGACTTTCACTTTCTACATCTATAGCCCCGGTTCCACTCATAGCCCCATCTTTCTCATTCATTAAACGGATAAGCGCTTCTCGAATAACATATGAATTATTCTTATATTCTTTCTGGGTTACCATGCGTTTTAGAAACGTCTTCAGATTATCTGAAATATTGAAGCTTATAATTGGAATAAAAATCAAATCCTACTAATTATATTAATAAAATAACCACAAATATTTAATAATTAGTACTAGAAACTATTGGAGATTTATTTAACTAGATGAATATTTAAATAAAATTCCACATCCCGAATAGAAAGATGTAATTTATCAGCGATAGTCTTAAGATCTTCAAATTCTATTTTTTTCTGGACAATATTTCCATTATGGTCCATAGCTGTTTTTTCATGTATTACAAAATCATGCCCTTGAATAGAAATTTTGTGCTCGTTAACCTTTCTCTCTAGACAATATCTCTGTTGTTTTAATAATCTAACACCTAAAGTTCCCGTTTCTTTAATCAACAATTCTGTCAGACTTTCAACTTTATCTTCATTTGTAATAACCGAGATTAGATATCCGGGTCTATTTTTCTTTGTAATGGTTGGAATAATAGTGGCATCTAAAGCACCTTGCTCCATTAATTTGTTTATTAAAAAACCCAGTATTTCACCTCGAACATCATCAACATTTGTCTCTAAATTATAAATTGGCATATATTGATTTTTCTTATTGTTATTTTGAGGTAGGTTTTCTTTTTGACCATAAAATATTCGAAGCAAATTTGCTTGATTGGGTAGGTCATAAGTTCCAACTCCTATCCCAATCTTTTTTAATTTATATGAAAAAGCGGGCTTTTTTTCTAAAAGAAAATTTAACTCTTTAAGGCTAGCTAATATAGCAACTCCCGTAGGTGTAGCAAGTTCAAAATTTACATCACCAAAAATGAAGGTAATTTGGTTCAATTCTAATATTTTGGCAGTCGCGGGAGCAGGGACTTGCATAATTCCGTGTGCTGTTTTAATTTTTCCATTACCAACGTTAACTGGTGAAATATAAATTTTAGTTGGATCTTTTTGATTGAAAACTCCTAATTCCTGTAAACAGAACATGGTTCCAGTAATATCGATAATTGTATCTATCGATCCTATTTCATGTAAATGAACTTCATCTAATGGAACACCATGAACTTGAGATTCTGCAGAAATTATTTTTTCTAGTGCAAGTCTTGCACATTTCTTAGTAGTTTCTTTGGAATCAAATAAATTTAAAGCTATATTAAGATCTTTTCTCATATCCTGAATTTTGTATGAAGAATGATGATGATTTTCAGGACGAACAACAAAATTTTGCTCTTTTTCGGATGAGGTTGTAGATAGATGATAATTTAAATCTTGATTTTTAATCTGAAAATCCAAATAATTTCCTTCAATACCGTGGGTTTTCTTAGAGATGAAATTAATTGAAAAATTTTGCTTTACTGGAAGATTATTTAATATATTTAAGAGATAAGCTTTTACTTTATCAATTCCAACAATTGAACTTAAACTAGATAACATTAAATCTCCCGAAATGCCCGAATATTCACAATCTATAAACAAAAGTTCCATATTAAATGGATTAAGAAATACTAAGTAAAAAAATTTTATCTTGTGAAAAATCTAATTATTCTCGCTATAAATTTACCAAATAATAGATGAGAGATGAAGTATAAATTAGATTTTAGCCCAAAAGAATCTTCAGTATAACTTTTTTCTCCATCAATCAAAGAAGGTTTGTAAATATAGCTATTAACTTTTGGTGAATAACCGAGAACTTTGACCTTTTTCCAATTTTTATCTACTGCGTTTTTTTTAAAGGCATACAACCATGTAGAATCAGAAATGATTTCATGATTCTGAATCGATTTATCTGATTTTTCTTCCAAATATTCCATAAAAACATTTAAAGATCCTCTAGATTCGAGATAATGGTTGGCTTCTATCTCAATTATATTATTACCTTTTTGTAAATAGGGTTTAATGTCAAAAACGCGAATAGAATTTTTCAAAGGCAAAATTGAAAGTGAAAAACGACTTGAAACTGATCCAACATATTCTCCATTAACGGAAACATAGCCAAAATTATCAATTATTACTTGAATTTTTGCTTCAAGTATTTTACCCTCAATGTTAAATTCTTTTCGAAAATATCTTAATTTTGGATGGGAGATACGTTCATTCGTCCAGATATAAGCTGAAGGTAATAGTGGACTTATGAAAGTGATTTTATTTTCGATTTGTGTTTCTTTTTCTTCAACGAATTTATATAGATTTTTAAATTTTGTTAATGGATACTGAAGATTCGGTTCTTTCGCACATAATTTCCATAATCTTTCATATTCGATCGATAGATCTTGGATTTTATTCTTAAACTCCTTTAGATTTTTAGATACTTCTTCCTTGATATTTGATGGTATTGCTCCAGATTCATAATCTTTCAATTTTGAATTAATTTTTAATTTAAATTCGTCTTTTTCAGCAAACAACTGAGCAATTTTCAATGAATATTCAATATAAGGCAGATATTCAGGATTAATTGATATTTTCCCCTTTAAATCAATAAATTTGTTTGTGATCTCCTCAGTGATTGATAATATTTTTTTATAATTTTTGCAATTTGGTTTAAGACTTTCATCATAAAATGGATGGCGATATAAGAAATTATAGAAATTTTGAAAAGCAATTGAAGGGATATTCCTATAAAATTTATTGATATCAGTTAAACTAAAGAAGATATAATGGAAATCATTTATATCTCTTAACTCTTTCAAGCCAAAAAAGCAATAACCTAAATCCTTGATAAAAGAGTTATAATCTACTTTTGAAATAGTCCAGCTGGCTGTTCCCGAGAGAATTGCCCCATAAATATTATTTTCGCGCAAATTATGATTGGAAAAATCACCCCAGGTACTATTTAATTGCCCAAGAATTAGGTCAGAATCCTTCATCAGACCTTTTGCATATTCAATTAAATTAACAATATTGACAGCCGAAACATTATAATTAGGGAAATGTCTGCTCCAACATAGCATTGAAGGACTAACAATAACAGGAAAACCAGATTCTACAATTTTCTTAACATTTGTATAATTTTTCTTAGGAGAATAATCCCAGTACATAAAAATAAGGTCTTTTGGTAATTGCTTAAGTAGAAGCGGAAATTTCACAACTACATCATGATATAGAATTATTTTTTCATTTCCGCTTTCTTTAGCAATATTATATATCTTCCGGAAATGATCTAATAAAGCTCTATCCATTCCAACCGCTTTAATTAAATCTTTTGAATTTCCATGCCCCAAATCGAAAAATTCATCACCACCTATATGAAATACTTTAGAAGAAAAACAAGGGCTTAATTCACAAATAAAATCACGTAAAAGAGGATAAATATTTCCATTTGCTATTGATAAACATTGAGATCCTGGGAATTCGCCGAGATTTTGGTATTCTGGGATTGTTAGAATATTATCAAAATGACCCAATGTCTCAAAAATTGGCATTAAAGTAACAAAACGCGATTTTGCATAACGATCCAATTCAATTAATTCTTCGGGAGTAAAAGCACCACGGTTTTTTCCTATTTTTGGATGTTTTGAGCATTTAAACATATCTTCCATGTACAGAGCATAATAATTACTTTTAAATCGGCTTATATCTCTAATAAAATGCTTAGCACTTTCAATTGTAGGTACCTGTCCACGTGAAATATCATCAGCTATGCCTCTTATTCTCATACATGGCCAATCGACTATATTTAATTGGGGAAGAATTATTCCTTCAATAGTTTCAGATTTGAATTCAGAACCACCTAAGATAATCTGTCTAAGAGATTGAAATCCATAAAACAGGCCATTTAATGAAGCAGCTTGAATAATAATATCGTCTTTATCGATATTTAAAACATATCCTTCTTCTTCCTGATTAGAATTTAGAAGGGTTAGAGCTTTTTCATTTATAAGTTGATTATTGTTTTCCCATTCAATTTCTATTTGAAAATCTTCTAATAACTCAGATTGAATTTGTTGAATTAAACTATGGGATGAACTAATATTTTTCAAAAATCCTTTCACTTTAAACGGCAGACAAATTGGAAGATTAAAAATAGAAATTTGATTTGGATAAGGGAGAATATGAACTGAAAGGTCTCTATTTTGTAAACTAATAATCTTTTCACATTGGTAGCATTTAAATTTGATTTGAATGGGGTTGTACATTTAAATTTTTCTCTCCATATATCTTAGTGATCAATTATTTTCCTAAGTAATATGATAAGCAAATTTACATAAGTAAATTAACATAAATAATATACATAGAATCTAGAAAATAATTTTTCTCTAAAAAGTGTTTAATATGACTGAATCTCAAGAAGCCATGCCAACTCTCGAAGGATCTTTAACCAGTATTCCTGCTACCCTTCTCAAATTATTAAATATCGACCCACCTACGAATATACCACAACCTATCCAATCTGTGGTCGATTTATTCGCTCCACGTGGTGTTGATCGCATTATTATTAATATATTAGATTCTTTTGGCTTGTTCGAGATTACTTACTACAAACCTCAATTTCTTATTTCTAAAGCCAACGCGCTTGTCTTATTATCCACAAAAAATCCATATACGCTCGGAATGTTTCATCAAATGTATTTTGGAGGCTTTGAGTATGAACCAAATGGCTTTCATTTATTACGATATATTCAAGAACAGGGAAAATCATCCGTATTTGTCGGTCGTCAAAAAGACATAAAGAGATATGATGGCGGGACTCCATCTATTGCCAAATCAACTGACATGGCAACATGGATAGAAGCTGCAAAAGTGATTAATCGACATCATCTAAGCATTTTGCACTGGCTTGATTTTGAAGAACTTTACAATAAAAGAAAGAGAACTGGGATAAATACCCCCGAGGAATTAACCCAAAAGCTAATTAAGAGAACTGACAAATGGATTTTAAGTCAATTTAAACAGTTAAGAGGTAAATCTTTAATGTTAGTAATCGGAAATCATGGTAGGAATAAAATTAATTTGAATTATCATGGAAAAATTGCAGAACTAAGAGCTGCAAGCGTTCCTCTTGCTATATGTCTTTATAAAAAGTAGGATATTCCAGATTATGCTCCGAATCGTCACTTAATCGAGGTATCTTATATTTTTAAGGTCAACAGAAATTACAAGGTAAAAATATAGGGATCTTCATTGTAATTTCGATCAACGGTTATGTAGGCCTTCAGGGTGATCAAATCATACACGTTTGACCATTTGGTCCAACTCGCTTGCGATACCTCGGCAAGCATATCCATGAGTTGCATACTACTCATTGAATCACCAACATCATTTAATGTATTATTTACTTGAGAAAAACGCCAGCAATTTGTCTGGTCTTGCTCCGTCATATTATATATCCTAAAATTAGTCACCACCTGCCACGTTTGTGTATTGGTAATCACCTCCATTTCTCCATTAATCCATTCTATAATCGCTGAATTTCCTTGGGCATCAGCCACCATGAAATGAACATCTGGTCCAGCCCCATAATCCATATTGAAATTTTCCCATAGATTGATTACCTCGGAAACATCTTGTGCATAATCTAGAGCCAGACGCATAAACCCCAATGAGTCCAAATCTTGTTTTGCGGGATCATCAGAAATGATCATACCAGGAGATACCAAACACCCAACTGCAACCCCATATTCATTCATACCGTCAAATGGAGAGAACGCCAACTTCCAATATTCCGACGGAGTTATTTGATCGATGTTTATACCTCCATATTTTTCTAAAGTATACAAATCGACCATGGAAATTGATTTGTAACCATTTTCGGGTTGTGTGACTAAGATCAACTTTGCACCTTCATTCCAATCGAAATTTCTCCCAAAAAGTGAATTATTTATCGGATCTAGAATGGAAATACACGTACAACCAAATTCAAACTCGGTCAGGGAGGGATATTCTTGTGAAGATCCAGGGATATTTATATAATCATCAAATCTATAATCCATCGTCAAATTTAGGAAATATAAATCCGATTCTATCAGTGTAATTATCTCGTTCGGGGGAAAGTCGGTATATGGATTTTGATTTCGTTTTTCAATTAATATTGGGATAATAATAAATCCTGAGATAATCAGAATTCCTAGAACCCCTAGAGCACATGTAATTTTTATCTTTTTATCCAAAATGTATGCCCCCATGTGAAGTAAATTCCTTTATAATACCTTCTCTACTTAAAAAGATAAAACTCCAAGATTTAAATATTTCGCATGTTGTGAATAAAGCAAGTAAAAAATCAAAGAATTAGAAAAAATTGTCTATATTCCAAATCTCCACTTAATTGCATCGTGTGGGCATTTTTCCATACATTCCAAGCATAAAGTGCATTCTCCATCTCCAGTAAATCCAGAAAATTCTTCGTCTAAAATTCTTATCTGCATTGGGCAAACTTTTTCACAAATACCACATTCTTTTCGACCAGGACAACGTGTGGGCATTCTTTGCAGTTTTACTAATGAATATTTTGCTGAAAATGAAATTGCCGCACCGTATGGGCATAAATATTTACAATAAGCTCGTGGCCAAAATACGGTAAGAACTAGAATTATTATATATACTAAAAATAATATTGTACTCCATGCTTTTCCTTCGGAAAATAGGGCTTGTAAATTTACATTTTCAATTATTGATTGTATTACCCCAGGAAATGTCACAAACAAAAATTCTGATAGTGAAATTGGAGCAAGAGTGTTATTAGCTAAGGCTCCTAAAGTATTTTTATAACCAATGTATTCTCCAAGGTCAGTAACTCTATAAACACCAAGTGGAAGGATAAAAATTATCATTATTATTAAACCAAATTTTTTAACTTTTTTTAAAGATCTATCCACTTCTAATGAAAATCGTTTATTTTCTCCAGCCATTCCATAAAGTAAATCTTGAATAAAACCAGTTGGGCATGCCCATCCGCAAAATAATCTACCACCAAAAAAACCTAAAAAAGCAATAATACCAATGAAGAAAAAGGGGATTTTCCCATCGGATATTGTAAAGAAGCCATATTCTAGTAATCCCGCTCCACCAGTCCATC
>JAUWOE010000278.1 GCA_030612265.1 Promethearchaeum sp. | reverse complement strand
CTCTAATCAACATATTGAAATAATTAAAAAAATATCTACAAAAAATATTTTGGAAATAGAAATCGAAAAGAAAGCATATAAAAAAAACTTGGTAGGTTTGGTTATTTTTATAATAATATTATGTACAATAAGGAGCATTGTTGTTGCGGGAATTCTCGGTTTAATGTTATTCATCTTTTTAAACCCAATAAGATTAAAATCGGGTAAAAAAGAACCTTCTTTATCAACCTATCTTCACAGAATTGACGCAAAACTAATTTATTTTTTTATAATCCTCTTTTTGATGGTGCATTTCATGGAAGTAGCAGAATTAACAATTATTCTTGAAAATTTGATGGAAAATTTAACCCAGCATAATACTTTTTTATTAGCAGTTGGGATTCTATTAATTACATCATTGTTATCAGGACTTATGGATAATGCCCCAATAACTATATTGTTCTTACCCATAATTGCGGACATTATTGCAACAAATCAATATATTAGTAATCCCATTTTTATAGCGTTTACTCTCGGCATCAATTTAGGGGGTAATTTTCTACCACAAGGGGCTGCTTGTGATATGATGACATTAGAATTAGCTCGGAAACATAAAGTAAAAGGATTTACCTACAAAAATTTAACAATTGTTGGGAGTTTCTTTGCAATCGTGCACATCCTGCTGGGAATAGGATATATCTATCTGTATTTACTATTATTTTAAAAGATCTTGGAAAATTTTATCTTACATAGCTCAATCAATCTTAATTTTAATGAAAAATTGAGAGTTCTTCCATTTCATTTATTATCTGTTCAGCAGATATTGCGACTATCCCATCGATTCCAACCTGTTTTGCGCCCAAAACGTTTTCTTTATTATCATCAACAAATAAAACGTATTTAGGATCAATATCAATTTTTTTCAAAACATCATTATATATTTTGGGTTCAGGTTTATGAGAATGAAGCTCATATGAGCAATATACATCATCAAAAGAGTTTAAAATATTAGAATATTTCTTTTTCCAAAAATTTGCATGGAGTTCATTTGTATTTGTTAATAAATAGAGCTTATATTTTTGCTTCAAACGATTTAATAGATTTACAATTAGACTATTGATTGATTTGTAAATGCTGTTCCATCCAATCTCAAAAGATTCAAAATCCCAAGAAATATCCAATAATTTTGTAACATAATTGAAATATTCTTGCGATGAAATTTCTCCTTTTTCGTATTCCACCAATTTTTGATCAAATTTGAAATGGGTTCTAAAGAAATTAAAATCAAATGAAGTTAATTCTGCCCATTTTTTAAGGGTTAAGTCATACGAAAAATCTAAAATTACATTTCCCCAGTCGAAAATGATCGCTTTATATATTACCATTTTACTTACAATACTTTTTTGAAGTTTTATTGAATAAACATCTGCAATAAAATGCGTATTAAATCCAATTTCCTTAAGAGATCGAACTGTTCAATCATATATTTGTAAATTCCCTTAGAATATGCATTGAATCGAGTATAGTCGCGCATATGAGCTTTTAGAACATTATTAAGGTGGAGTAAAATCATAATAAGAGTTCTTTTTAGAACTTCTTCTTCCAATTCCATCGGATTTAGGGTTATCACAGACCATCCGTGTTTCGAGAATTCGATATTAGATAACTCCGGATTCTCTTTGAACTCTGGAGATTCCTTCATATTTTTAAGTATCATTCCAATTTCATCAATAACATCGTCATAATCTGTTTTATGGAATTTTTTTCTGATGATTTTATTAAAATGATTGTAAATCTGTTGAAAAACAAGCATCAAATCAAATATGTGTGCAGCTCCATTACTACTCATAAGTTTTTCGGCCTGTTCCCATTGCGCTGAAAATAAATCAAGAACCTCTTCAAAAGGAGCATATATTTCTTGATCAATTATAGTGTTAAGGTTTTCAGGGGTTAAATCGAACTGTTCAGCAAACTTTTTATATAATACTTCCAATCTCGCAGAAATGACATCGGTGTTTACACTTGGATTACAAGCAGCCACTAAAAGTAATCCCATTTCTTTTTGATATGAATATACCCACTTAAGACCAGACATTTCAATAGATAAAATCACTTGAGAATCAAGTTCAGCTTCAGAAAAATAGTTTAGTGCAGACAAAAAGCCACTAACTAAATCCGGATCCAGTTTAAAGTCCGAATAATTTCTATAAAAGAGCGTAACTGAGCTGCTAATTTGAATTATCCAAAAATGCTTCATAAGAAAATATCTTCCCTCAAAAATGATTATAGTAAATTTTATTTTAATTTTTCCTTTATTTTTCAACCACGAATGTAATTTAATTAACTTCTCTATTATTCTCAGAAACTTTTGGCTGATTTAAGAAACATGATAAAAAAGTAATTAAGTCTCCTAAGGAATTGAATTAAGTTTTAACGTTTTTTTCTTAGATTTTCTTAGAAATGAATATTTCACTCATCATATTTTCGAGATTTGGAACGTCCCTTGATTTTAATACAAGACCAGTATTTAACGAATGATTTAATTTAGTTATAATCGACTCTGTTTTTTGGATATTCTCTGTGAACTTTGAAAATCGCTGTTTTGCTAAATATGATTGCCCTAAAAAGATATAAGATATCATAAAAGGAGAGATATGTTTCATCAAAATAGAGTAATCTCCAAAAACTGCCCGATCAAAGCCTTTAGAAAATATTTCATCACTAAAACTGTTAAATGCAGACAGGAATCCGCTGAATAATTCTTCATTTACACTCCATTGCTCATCAAAGATTTTTGTATAAAGAGGAATTCCACTCTCAGTCATAATCATAACTAAAACGGGATCTTCATTATGGATTTCTGGTTCTTCAAATCCTATTTTATGTAACATCGAATCTATTTGTTTATCGACATTGATTTTATCCAATCTTTCATTAATTGATGCATTTTCTGATTGCATTTTTTCCCAAATACCTAAATTTTTTATGAGTTCATCGTTTTCATTTGAAATTTTTATAGATAAATTATTTAATCCATATTTTTCTGCAATAATTTGCCCTTGGCTAAGATATTGCCTTGCTGAAATTAAATCTAATGAAATTAATGCTAATTTTGATTTTAATAATAATGTTTCACCCATAACCAAATAAGAGCCTTGGTCCTCTGCAGTTTTAAATAAGCGATCAATAATTGGCTTTGTTTCATTCAGAATTTCAGAATCCTTTGATTCTTTAAATTCAATAAGTAGCATTTCACTTAAATTTACCATAGCTCGAATAGTCATTTCAACATGAATTACTTCTTCTTTAGTAATTTCTTTTAGAATGTCTTGTGCCTCTCCTAAATCACGAGTTCTTGTGCTTTTCCTTAGAAGAAGTGCTTTCGCTAATTGGTATGTCAGATCTATGGTTTTATTATCCTCTATTTCGTTTATTTGCTTAATACGATCGAGACAAGATTCAGCAGATTTAAGATCATTTTTATAAAGATGAGCAAGAAATATTCCGTCCAAAATCGTAACAATTCCTGAAGGATTCCCAAAATTTTGTGTAATTGCTAAAGATTCCTCAAAACATTTAATTGCATTATCCCAATCTGCGAATAATAAATATTGACATCCTAAGTTATTCAAAGCTAGATAAGAAGTCATTTTTAGATTATTTTTTTTTGCAAGTTGCAAGGCTTGTTTGGTAAAATTTACAGCTTTGATCAGATCACCTTTCATACTATAAATCATCCCATACATTATGTAATTGCCAATTTGCCAATTTATTAATACAAAGGGTAATTTCTTAATCTTTGAAAAAATTTCATCTGCTTTTATTACATAACTTAACGATTTATCTAATTCTCCTAAAAAAGCATAGGGAGAACTTAAGAATGTATATGCTCCAGCTAATTTCGCCAAATTGCCAATATTATTGTAAATTTCAACCATTTCTTCAAGAAATTCCACCGTCTCTTGTAATTTACCTTGACCTAGATAGACCCATGCCTTGATTCGTAAGAATTCCCCTCTCTTATCTTTTTTTACATAAAGAAATTTCTTTGGGAGATTTTGAATTAATTTTTCGGTCTCTTCTAAAATTTCAGAACTTCTTTGAAAATTTCCCATTATCTGTAATATTTCTGCTAATAAAAGGAATGAATCAATTTTTTCAATAGAATCTTTAAGTTTAAGCCCTATTTGAAAGCTTTTTTCTGCCGAATCTATTGCTTCCTGTAAATTTTCAGTTATCATAAGAATTGTGCCCTTAATTTTATGATATATAAATTGCATCTTCTCTGGTAATTCTTCAATTTGCTCTTGGGTTAGTAAATTTAAAGAGTTAAGAGCAAAATCAAATTTTTCATTTTGAAAATACATTTGGGCGTCTAAGATTTCCTTTGAAAACTTGGACTCAGCTTCTTTTTTTGTAAAAATTTTCGGTAATACCGATTGATTTATAGTTCTTTCTTCTCTTTTTTCCAAAGTGCCTCAGATGTTATTACTGTGCAGTTTAGGATCCCAGCGAGACGAACGCACGCTCCCGAAGTCGAGCGAAGTCCATATTGGTTCCGCGCCACTA
>JAUWOE010000263.1 GCA_030612265.1 Promethearchaeum sp. | reverse complement strand
TTAATCTTTAATATTATTCGCACGTAGGGTTTATGCAGATAGTGACCCTAAAACAAAAACAATTCCATCAATTATATTTGATTTACCTGAACCATTGGCACCAACAATTGCTGTGAAGCCGCCAGTATCAAAATTTATTATAGTTCTCTTTCTAAAACTTTTAAAACCGATACAAATCATTTTTTTAATAGCCATGGAAATCGTTTACCCTATAATAAATAAAGATTCGAAATTAGTGATGATATGCATATAATTTGCAAAAGAAAACACAAAAAATCACATAATATCCGAATAACACTTGGATAACCTTTTTTAGAAATTAGTAAAATGAAAATTGGCTATTTTGAGAGATTTATTTATAAAAACGAACATATTTAAAAAAATATAAACAATTAATTAAATGAGGGAAGAAAGAAAATGAGTGAAAAAGTTATAGAAATCCAATGTCCAATTTGCAAAAAAAACCAAACCATTAAAGTACCAACCTCAATCTTTGAAGGGAAGAAAGTAGGGACAATCAAGGTTCAAATCCATCAAGGTATTTGCTGCGAACATGAATTTCTTAGTTTCTTTGACCAGGAGGGAAAAAATAGAGGTTATGAAGTTTTCGATACGGCTATTGATCTAACAAATTTTCAGGATAGTAAAATCGAAATATTTCTAAAAGATTTATTGAAGAAATTTGGAGATCACACTTTATATTTAATGATACATGCCATTTTGTTAGATTCAAGTGTTATAGTTTTACACGATAAGTATGTCCCTGAAGATAATGTTAGCACAAAACGCTTGAATATATTTCTTAACAAATGCTTACCTACGAAGTATCAAAAGCCTTTATTATTCACTTCAATGTTAGACAGGAATTATTATAAAACCCAGATTGAAACAGCTTTAGTTATAAATACGACTGGTATAGTTGAGGTTCAACCATGGGAAGACATTCAGCTTGATTATGAGAAGAATGCAATTCACGAAGCATTAAAAATACTTGACCCGCATTTACAGCCCGTGATTTTACAAGAGGAATTCAAGATAATATTTGAAAATTGCAGTTTTTTTGATGACACCTTGAAGAAATGGCACAATATTTATTTTCAGGATCTTATCAAGGAATTTAAGACAAGATATAAACCTAAATTCAGCGAATACGATTATGCCCTGTATGAACAGATTGTTAAATCGCGATTCAAAGCAGATACTTCAAAAATCAAATCAGCTGAAAAAGCCAGGAAGAAAAAGCAACCATCAAATACAATATTCTTTTTCTAACCATCTAAAAACGCTTTCTTTGAGGGGTAACCTAAACGTATTACAGGTGAATCATCCGTTCCCTTCCATGATCCTTTTACATCATGAGTATGTTCAAATCTCTCTTTAATTCTTTGAATAAGTTCTTTTTTAGATTTTTTTTTTTCCGTTGTGCTAATAATAAAAATTTCGATAAATGGGATAAAAAGATCCATGAACTTATTTTTGAAAAATGCCGTCGAATTTTTAATTTTTGCCATTCTACCAAAACTAATGTTGAATTTTTCTGAGATTCCAGCTGTAATTGCTAACAAAATAAAAGTTATTTTCTGCGATATTGATGACACACTGAGCTATAATGGAAAAATATTACCAGAAACCTATTCTTCTCTATGGGATTTATATAAAAACAATATCAAAATTGTTCCTATTACGGGTCGTTGTGCAGGATGGGTTGATCATATAGCAAGATTTTGGCCAGTTTCTGGTGTTATTGGAGAGAATGGCGCATTGTACATGTTTATGAATAAAAAAAACCGTTTAAAAAAAAGATATTATCTTGAAAATCCTCAAGCTCAAGAATCAAAAAGAAAATTAGAATTGATAAAAAACGAAGTGATAACACGATTTCCGACATGTAAAGTAGCTTCAGATCAACCTTATCGAGAATTTGACTTGGCAATAGATTTTTGTGAAGATGTCCCCTCATTCTCTATGGAAGAGGTTCATGAAATTGTTAAAATTTTTGAAAAATACGGAGCTAAAGCGAAAATAAGCTCTATACATGTTAATGGGTGGTTTGGTGATTTCAATAAGCTCAAAATGACCAAAATTTTTGCCAAAGAGGTACTAGGTTTATCCCTTAAAGATGAATTGGACAATGTTCTCTTTATTGGAGATTCCCCTAACGATCAGTCGATGTTTGAATTTTTTCCGAATTCGATAGGAGTTGCAAATATAAATAAATTCTCAGATATTATTTCTCACCCACCGCGATATATAACTAAAATGGAATCAGGGTTAGGTTTTGCTGAAATGGTGCGCGTTCTATTAAGTAAAAGAACTAATGTAGATTAGAATAATAAATTCAATTAATAATCAGCGTCTTCTGCTATTTTTAACATTTTCATTAAACTTTTTTGAATTTGAGCTTCAGTTTTGGATGTGATTTTATTTTCCTTTACGCTGATTATAGGTTTAATTATATTAAATTTTAAATGAGTTAATAGAGTCTCAAGAGATTTTGCGGCATCTCCTCCGCCACCATGAGTAATAAATCCAATTGCAGGTTTATTTTTAAAATCTTTTTTATATTCAAGGATTTCATCAAAAAAAATCTTAATTTGACCCGCTACGTATCCAAAATAATCGGGACTTCCAACAATAATTCCAATAGATGCTCGCAAAGATTCAAGATTCATTTCTTGCGCTTTCATCATTTCAATATCATAACTATTTGGAATAAACTCGCGAAATATATCCCAGAAGCGTTTTGCAAGCTGATGGGTATTCCCTTCCTTAGAATAATATAAAATAATAAATTTTTTTTTCATATAACTCAAATTTTGTAATTTTACCTTAAAAAATTTTATTTATGATTATATTTATTTTTTGAAATTAGCCAATGATCAACTAAAACTATTGCAGTTATTGCTTCAATTGCAATCAAAACTCGGGGAACAATACAGGGATCATGTCGGCCTTTTATCTTTAAATCTGTCATTTTTTTTGTCTTAAAATTTAGAGTTTTTTGATTTTTACCTATTGATGCCGTTGGTTTGATTGGTACTCTAAAAATGATTGGAGTTCCTATTGATATACCGCCAATAATACCCCCACAATGATTTGATTTTGTTGTTATTTTACCGTTTTTCAAAATATAAGGATCATTATGTTCGGATCCTAGCATTGTTGCAGCTTTAAAACCCGTACCAAACTCAATTCCTCTTGTTGATGGAATTGAAAGAATTGCAGAAGCAAGATCACTTTCAAGGGAATGAAACCATGGATCACCTAAACCAGGAGGATAATTTTCAATTTGAATTGTTACTACCCCTCCTACTGAATCTTCTTGTTTAATAACCTTTTCAATTAGATTGATCATATCTTTAGTAAGTTCTAAATCAATTCCCCGAACAGCGTTCGTTTCCACTCTTTCTTGAATTTGTTTTACTGAATAGATGTTTTCATCTCTTATTGATCCAATCTGAGAAGTATACCCCGCAATGTTAATACCTTGTTGTTCTAAAATTAATTTTGCAATTGCACCTGCTGCCACTATTGGTGCAGTTAATCTTCCAGAAAATCTTCCTCCACCCTTCAGATTAAAATCAGATCCGTATCGTAATCTAGCAGGATAATCTACGTGAGAAGGACGGTATATATCTTCAAATTGTAAATAATCGCGTGAGCGAAAATCTATATTGGGAATAGTAATTCTTATATTTTTTCCAGTAGTAATCTTGTTTTCTACACCCTCTGTAATAATAAATTTATCGATTTCGTTCCTCTGAGACATTAGATCATTCTGAGCAGGACGACGTCGGTTTAATTCGTTTTGAATATAGGAAAAATCAAGCTTTATATTTTCTGGTACGCCCTTAATAATAATTCCAATTTCTTCACTATGAGATTCTCCAAACAATTCAATTTGAAAGAAACGACCAAATATATCACTAAATATATCCCGATTCACGATTTTTATGTCTCCGACTCTGATTTTTGGGCAAATGAAAGAATATATTTTCTAAAATTTTTTACAGCGATTTGTAAATCTCCGCTATTGTCAATAATAATATCTGCATCAGGGAAATTTTGGTTTTTTTTCGCACGTTTAACTCGCTCTTTAAACATTCCATCATTTTCTGCTTCTCTTCCTCGTGATTTAATACGAGCTAAAGTAATTTCATAAGGAACTTTTACAAATATCACTTTTAAATCTGGGAATTTTTGGCGTGCTTGCGGAATAATAGTTCGACTTACGTTTATAATGACAATATTTCCATCTGAAAGCCAATTCTCAACTAATTTTGGAACCCCATAATCGAGATCATAAATATGCCATGTTAGTGAAAATTCATGATTATTTTCCATTGCACTAAATTCTTTTGGGGTTACTGAGAGAAATGGTTCAGTTTTATGAGAAGGGCGCGTGATATATCTTTGTGGAACTTTGATTGGAGTTTGATTTTTTGGCCAACTGGATAAAACGTCATTAAGTATTGAATCCTTTCCGCTTCCTGAATTTCCAATTAATAAAAAAAGTTGACCCTTTTTAATTCAATTTCACCTTTTTTCCGGTGTTTTTTTTACCCCTTTAATTATTAATTTAATGGAATCTTGCAGTTTCTTTGATTTACGCCATGAATCTCGAAGGTTTTGCTGTTTTGTATAATTTTTTGAGAAATACAACATAGTCTTAGCGAACCACTTTGATCGAAATGACCGTTTAAATTCTTTTTGTTCATCCTTATATTCTTCAGGCAGTAAATTCTGCAATTTATAACGTTTAAAGAAAATTCCTTTATTAAATACTTTCCACATATATTTTTTTAAACTACCAAGGGATTCTGGGCGATATTTATTTAGATTTTCAAAAATTTCGAAATCTGAGATTGGGAAAAACTCAATCCATCTACCTTCTTTTCCATCTTTTTGTTTTCCTTTTGAAACTAGTTGTAAATTCCAGTCTTCCTTTACTAAATCAGATATTATCGAGGGAATTCTTTTAACAGGTATCTTAGTTGCTTTATGAATTTCACCCTCAAATTCAGAGATATTTATTCGGATTTCATTTGGGTAATCTGTAATTTTTGGGATTCGTTTCAAATATTCACTTCTAACCAAATTAAATACTAAATCATGCTCATCATAAGTAATTGCTTTATAAAGAATTTGCTCCTTTTCCTCTTGACTTTTTA
>JAUWOE010000157.1 GCA_030612265.1 Promethearchaeum sp. | reverse complement strand
CCTGATGAGAAAAGTGAACTGATAGTCATCATAAATGGAATTATTCACGATTCTCAGCTAATGGATATCGATCTTCAAGAAGGTTCAGGTTTTTCTAACGAAACCGCAGCAGAATGTATAATGTCGATATATATTGCAAATCGGTTGGAGTGCAATGTAGGTGATAATTTTTCTTTTTGGCTTGGAACTAATCAAGTTAATGTAAGCATTGTTGGATTGTGCAGAAATCTTGGTTCTCCTGCGGCTATGTTTGTTCAACTTCCCTATTTAGAAAAAGAATTGGGGATAATGCCGGTAAATGGGATTTTAGCCTCAGCAAATGTTGGAGATTCTGTTGAATTAATTAATCAGATGAATAATCATACTGAAATTAAATTTGCATTGTCAAAACAGACATACGAAAATAGGATCGGAAATATGATTTCTGTTCAAACTATCATTGTAAAGGTCATGGTGTTGTTAGGAGCGATTATATCATTTTTAACGATTTTTTCAACAGCCTTTATTATTATCCTGGAGCGCACGCGAGAAATATCACTTCAAAGGGTTTTTGGATTTTCAAAATTTCAAGTATTGTCACAATTAGGGTTTGAATTGGGGATACTTACTACTATCTCTTTAATCTTTGGATTTATTTCTGGTAATTATTTAAATTTACATTGGTTGTCCCTGATTTCCGGTACATTTTTCACGGTAGACTATTATTTTGTGTATAAGGATTATCTATTAGTCTTTGGTTTCGCTCTTCTAACGGTATTGGTATCTCTTCTACCTAAGGTTCAAACTCTAAAAAACCAAAACTTAGCCAAAGAAATAGAAGAAGAATAAGAATAATTTAAATGACCTTCTTTTGTTTCATTGATTTTTTCTTTGCTATAGATTAATATTATTATCTATAATTTACTATAGATAATTATGGGAGAAAATACATCTATTCAAATTAAAAAAGACACCAAACTCAAACTAGATTCTCTTAAATTATCAAAACGTGATACTTATAATGATATAATTGAAAACTTAATTGAAGACTCTCTTGAATTGAATGATGATACAATGAAAGATATTCAAGATGCAATAAAAGAATACAAACAAGGGAAATCACACTCTTTCGAAGAGGTCAAAAACCAATTGGGATTTTAAATGTTTGAGATCCAATTTTCGAATAAATCTTTGAAAGAATTAAAGAACTTCCCTCGGCCTATATCAAAGCGAATATTTGAGAAAATTTCTCTGTTGAAAGAAAATCCCTTCCAACAAGATATAAAAAAACTCTCTGGTCAACCTTATTTTCGATTACGAGTTGGAGATTATAGAGTAATCTTTGTTATTTGGAAAAAAGAATTTAGAATTTTAGTAATTAAAATCGCTCATCGAAAAAATATTTATAAGCGTTAAAGATTTGTCAGAATGAGTTGTTGAATGTTCTTACCCAACTAAGTGATAGCGTTCCGCTCAAAATATTTATTTGTTTGAATTTCTCTTCTCCTTAGCTTTTTTAATCCGTTCCTTTTGTTTTCGTTTTAAATATTTTTAACCTTTTTTTGTATTCTTTCTTGTTTCTGGGATCATTTAAAGCAAGTATATCTAAATCGTTTTGTGAGATTTCGGAAGGAATTTCAAGTAATTCTGGATTTTCCACAAATTTTTGAAGAGTCATTAATCCCTCAATGTAATACATGCCTTCACTTATACGTTCATCAAGTGTTATCCCAATATCGACTACATCTTTTATTTCAGAGTTTCCTTCTTCATCAATAACTTGACCTTTATGAATTTTACCGCATACTATAAACCAGCTGGCATTTCCCATTCTAACATATGATGAAGTATCGTTCCTGGTAGATTTATACTTCCCAAATTCACGATTACCGCGCTACAAAAAAATGGATCCGTTTCTATTAGCGATTTGGGCATAATCCCAAAAAAATCAAGAAATTTTAGGATTTTGAATAAAGTCATTAGAATAAATCGTGGAAAACGCGCAAATAATTCAATCTCTCCTTCTTGTTCATTACCTTCATCAGTTCTGGCTCTATTAATCTTCTCATGAACTCTTTCTCTTACAATTTCAAGTGTATCAAATGGATAGAAACCAATTTTGGTTAAACTTTCAGTTGCTTCTTTTTTAAGCTCCTTTTTTACAACAAAAGTTAATTGAAGGCGATTTCTTTGGTAGTATCGTCTTCCCTCAATAAAAAGATTCATTTGAGGATTAAGAGATAGAGTTCTTGAAATGGCACACAGAAATACATGGAAAAATTTCAAGCGATTTTTTCTTTCAAAACCTTGTTTATAGAGATTTTTATTAAAGCGATCAATATAAGGAAGCGTTTTAGAAAGATCAAATTGTGTAGAATACTCTGCAGTATTAACTGCCCTACTTTTCATTATAATAGGTATCAAATTTCGAACTATTGGTAAATCTTTAGCTCGCATTCCATCATATCGAACCATTTTTTATCATCGTTTTAAAATTATAATTATTGTTTACTCAACTTTTAAAAATTTAATAATTATCATTTAAAGTTGTCAAAGAATTATAAAAGTAAAAACTGTGTTCTATCAAAAATTCATCCAATTTCTTGCCCATATTGAAATTTGTTCAAAAATACCTTCTAAATCTCTGCCTGCATCGGTTAATGAGTATTCAACCCGAATTGGGATCTCATTGAATACTTCACGAAGGATAACCTTATGTTTTTCTAAATTACGTAAACGTTCCGTAATCGTTTTAGGACTGCCACCTATTTCTTTTAAGATTTCATTGAATCTCATTTGATTATTATCTAAAAGAAGTCGGATAATTTGTAGGGTATGTTTTTTTCCAAATAGAGCCAAAATTTCACGAGTAAAACAATTCTGCAGACATTTTTCATTGTTTTTATTCGATACACAATGCCATTTAATAGATGCATTCGATGAAGATTTATCTTTTTCTAAAAAATCAATAATTTGTTCCTTCTGATTTTTTTCATCCATAACTCAATTTCTCTCCAATACATCCCATTTGGAAAGTTACTTCTTTACTTCACTCTTGGAAGTATAAATACTTCATTTAATATATTATAATTATCCTTCAAAAATATTATGAGGATGGAAAATAAAATGAGTGAAAACATAAATAAAAATCATAAAGAAGAATGTGAATGCGATAAACCTGAAATACGAGATTCATTTAAAAGCCAAAACTGTTCTAAAGAACAGATAATTAATTGTCATGGAAAAGATATGCTAAAGAAGCTAGAAAAAGAAGGTAAATTCGACAATAATTAAGATTATTCTCTATCTTTTTTTATTTTCGCTATAGTACTTGCAATTTGTCCGATAGAAATACCCGCATCACCTGGTGCGATATTTTTATGTTGTAAAAATCGAAATCCTTTCTTTTCAACTTCTGATTTTAATACTTGCATTATAATATCATTATAAGCTACGCCACCCGAGACGCCAATTTCTTTAATTCCTGCTATTTCGGCATTTTTTATGGCAATTTGAGCGAATAATTTACTTATATCAGTCACCAACGATCGCGCAAGGTCTTGTTGCTCTTTTTTTCTTCCAAATTTTGGTTGAGATAATAATAAATCTGTATAATCCCAAAGAAGCTGGTCGCTTAATATTACATTTCCACTAATATAATTGTCTAAATCAAAATAAGTCCTTGGTGTACCATTCCAAATGAATCCTTCAAGTCTCATTGCAGGTTCACCACGGTATGTTCTTAATTGAGAAACATTGAATAAAGAAGAAATTGCATCTAAATATCTACCAAAACTTGATGTATGGGGGTGTTTTGAAAGAATATTACCATTATTTTGGTTGAATTGATTTGTAATGTATTTCAATTCTTGATTTCCTTGTGGAAAATACTGATTTAATTTTAGATTACTAGTTAATTCATCTATAATTTCGGGATTTTCTTTATATCCATCCGAATTCATTAATGTACATAATAACATGCGCGGTGGATATTTCGCGCATAAATCTCCTCCTACCATAGGAATCGATTTTAAATGACCCACACGTTCAAACGATGAATAGTTTCCTCTTAATATTTCACCACCCCAAGGTTGTTTATCACTTCCATAACCTATTCCATCTATGGTAATTGCAATAATTTCACTATCTAAAGTCATATTATTATCCACCATGAGAGAAGCAAGATGAGCATGATGATGCTGAACAGGCCAAATTTTAATATCATTTTCTTTATCATTTTTAGGTTTCTTAAAACTATCTAAGAGTTTTAAGGCCAACTTTGAAGATTGAAATAAAGGGTGCATATCTCTAGTAATAGCGTCAATTTCCATATCTGTAATTTTTAATAGGTGTTGCATATTAAGGATTGCATTTCCAAGAAATTCATAAGTATCCAGATTACGCACATTTCCAATATGTTGTGTTGGAAAAATCCTTTCTCCTCTGCTTATTGCTCCAGTACTGTTTAACTCTGCCCCTACTGCAATGATACTTTTTAAACCAGTTTTGAAAGGAAGTTTATAATATTCAGGAACATACCCCCGGGAACGGCGGATTAATGTAGGAACATTTAGCACAGGGCGGATTACTGAATCATCACAACGTTGGTAAATCTTGCGATTATGAAGGTATATTTCATCTGCTAAATGTAACATTTGTTTTTTTATCAATGTGTTTTTAATAGCCATTGGTAATGAAGAAACATTTCCACTTGTAAATACTAAAGGAATTTTTCCAAGTTTTTCAAATATTTGGTAATGTAATCCAATATATGGAAGAATTACTCCAACATTCGGTAAACCGGGTGCAATATTTTCTGGCAAAGTTCCATCTTTCTTTTTTAATAAGATGATCGGTCTTCGAAATGAAGTCAATATTGCCTCAAATTCTTTCGGAATTTCACAGTATTTACGAGCTGTCTCTAAATCGGGCATCATTACAGCAAATGGTTTGAACTTTCTTTCTTTTTTTCTGCTTCTGAGCGTCTGAATTGATTCCTTTTTATCAGCTCTACAAACTAGATTGACTCCCCCAATTCCCTTTATTGCAACAATTTGTCCGACTCTTATAGTTTCGGTCATTTTTTCTATAATCTTAGGAAGATCCTTTTGATTAGGCTCTATATTACTTATTTTATCAAAATAATGGGGACCACAGGAATTGCATCCAAAAGTTTGGGCATGAAATCGGCGATCATCAATATTAGAAAATATTTTTTTACACTCTTCACAAAAAGGAAAATTTTTCATCATACTATTTTCTCGATCGTAAGGGAGAGACTCCATAATAGTGAATCTTGGCCCACATTGAGCACAACTGATAAATGGATATTGAAAAAATTCTGAATTGGATTTATCATTAAAATTCTGTAAACATTTGTCACACATGGCAATATCAGGAGGTAAAGTTAGACCCACTCCAATGCCTTCATTACTTGGAATAATCTGTAGTTGTCCAAAATTTACCTGTCGAGCGTTTGAAAGGGGCAATATTCGAATTTCTTCTATAAATGCCATTTTAGGGATGTTCTCTTTTAGTTCGCTAATTAAATATTGAAAATCAAAATCGTCATCGGCGGATTGCAGTTCGAGGGATACCCCTAAATTTCCAGTGTTTTGAATTGAACCCTTAAGTTGATAGGAACGAAGAAAATTATAAAGAAAAGGTCGAAAACCGACACCTTGAACAATTCCAGTGATAATAATTTTCTGTTGTTTCATTTCTATCACATACTTATCACAAAAAGTAAATCAACGGGAGAAATTCAACAAATACGAGGAATTAGTTCTCCCATTGGTTTTTCAATAATTCTTTTACTTCCCAAAGGCGTAAGCATTATAACTAACTTTGGATTTGATTCTTTAACCTCTGCAATTATTCGGGCTTCTTTCCCTATCGAGGTCTTTTTGATTTTTTCTAAAACTTCTGAAGCATATTGCGATTCTACACAAATTATCGCTTTCCCTTCATTTGCTATTTCTAGGGGATCTAATCCTAAAATATCTGATATTGCTTTGACTTCTCGCTTTATTAATAACTTTGACTCTTCAACCCAAATACTTACATCAGATTTCTCTGCCCACTCATTTAATGCGGCTGATAACCCTCCACGAGTTGGATCCTTCATAGCTAATATTCCTGGTTGATCTCTAATAATCGAATAAAGGGGTGTTAACATTGCCACATCTGATTTTAATTCTGTTTCTAAGTCAATTCCTTCTCTTCTGGCAATAAGCGCTGCGCCATGATCTCCAATAGATCCAGTGAGAATTATTTTAGCTCCCGGTTTACAATTTGAATCCAAAATTTTGTATTTTTTTAGTTTAATTCCTATTCCGGATGTAGTAATTATAACTTCTTTTAAGGATCCTCGAGGCATTACTTTAGTATCTCCAGCAATTATTGCAATTCTGCCTTCTCCAGCGGTTTTATTAAATGAATCCATGATTTTTCCAAGAAAATCGAACGATGTCCCTTCTTCAATCAGAACTACAGATGTTAAAGCAAGAGGTTTTGCTCCCATCATTATTAAATCGTTCACAGTACCACATACTGATAATTTTCCTAAATCTCCACCCGGAAAAAATAATGGGTCTACTGTATGGCCATCAGCAGTGACTACAATTTCATATTCATAATTATCTAAAGGGATGGTAGCTCCATCATCATAAGCATCAACTCCAATACCATTAGCAATTTTTTTAATAGGGATATTTTCCGTAATGAATTTAATTAATTCCCCTTGTAAAATTCCACCCCCACCGTGACCTAAAGTGACCAATTGAATTTTTTTTTTTTCTGACATATTTTCAATTAAAGAATAAATTCAGAAATTTTAACAATTTTACGAAAATTATCTAATTATGGATTTAATGGAAAAATACAAAAACTTTAATATTTCCTTAACTAACCTCTTAAAATCATCACCAAAACTCCTTATTTTAGGAATTGGAGAGAATAGAATGGGTGATGATGGCGCTGGCGTTTATATTGCTTGGGAACTTTGGCAAAAATGGGGGAAAAACACTAAAATTGAAATAATGAATGGCGGTATTATTCCTGAAGAGCGATTCTCCGAAATTATCGATTTTCAACCTGAATTATTGTTAATCGTCGATGTAATTGATTTAAAAAAACCTTCTGGAACTGTCGAAATTTTCGAAGAAGATAAAATGCTCAATTATTTGCCGATATCTAGCCATAGTTTACCTTTACCTGTGTTTATCAATCGATGTAAAATGAACATTCCTGATCTGAAGATATGTTTATTGGGAATTTGTCCTTACTCATTAGAGTTTTTAGATCATTTTGAATTATATCAAGAGGATTTATGGAATTTGGATATGAAAGAAAATAATCCAAATATTCCCTTTTATTCTTTCAATTTGACTGAGGAAATGGAAAAAGTTTGTATTGAGTTAATAGATGTGCTAAATGGAACCCTACAATTATATTATTAAGCATTATTCGACAATTTCTCGAAAACTAAAGGCGATCTTACAAGCACCTTCATGAGATACCATACATGGACCAATAGGATGTCGTGGGGTGCATGATTTACCAAAAAGGGGGCATTTTTGAGGTGGTATATTTCCGATTAAAACTTTATCGCAGGAGCATCCTTTTGGCATCTCTATTTTTTCTTCTACCTTAACATCAAATTTTACTACTGCATTATGTTCTTCAAATTTCTTTTGGATTTTTAGACCGCTATTTGGAATCATTCCAATACCCCTCCAAATCGAATCTACAGGTTCGAATACATCAGAAATATATTGAATTGCCTTTTTATTCCCTTCGCGTTTTACAATTCTCGTGTATGTGTTGTCAATAAAAGCTTCTTTTCTAATATTTTGCCGTAAAATGTAATAAAGTGACATTAAAACATCGTTTACCTCAAACCCACTAACTACCATTGGAGCTTTATACTTTTCGGCATATGGCTCAAAAGGTTTTGATCCAATTATCGCACAAACATGTCCCGGAAGTAGGAATCCGCTAAGTTTAAGATTAGGTAAACTAAGCAGTAAATCCATTGCGGGAGGAACTGTTTTATGAGTGCAAATAACGCTAAAATTTGATGGTGGGTTATTTGTCAATTCAAATGCTACTGAAGGAGTTGTGGTTTCGAAACCAATTGCAAAAAAGACAACTTCTTTATTTGGATTCTTCCTTGCCAACTCTACTGCATCATTTGGGCCGTAAACTACTCGAATATCATGACCTCTTGCTCTTGCTTCGAAAAGTGAGATTGTTGAAGAAGGAACGCGCATCATATCTCCAAATGTTGCCATAATTGTGTTTTCCCTTTTACTTAACTCGATTGCCAGATCCAATTCTCCTGTTGGGCAAACGCACACTGGACATCCGGGTCCTGAAATTATTTTGATGTTATTCGGTAGGAGATTTCGGAGACCATTTTTGGCTACAGTATATTCATGTGTTCCACATACGTGCATTATTGTGATTAGTTTGGAAAGTTTTTTAGAATCAATTTTAATTTTTTCAAGGATTTCTTTGCTTATTTCGATGTTTCCAATTTCAGATGTCATTATATTTTTTAGTGGATTTTTGCTTTTCAAATATTTCTAATCTAAGAATTTGCCTAATTTAATTGTCAATTTTTTATATGAAAAGTTGAATTATGAATAAAAATTCATAAAAAATGTTTGAAAAATTATGTTTATTGCTGATATTAGCGTTACATTTCCACTTTATTAATTGAGGTTATATTTAATTGTCAGAGCGGAAAATTAGGGCTTTATGCCCGATTTGTAAGAAAAGTTTTTCTTTTGGAATTGATTCGGAAATAATTAAGAACGCTAAGAGATATCCAATACCGTTTAC
>JAUWOE010000174.1 GCA_030612265.1 Promethearchaeum sp. | reverse complement strand
GCATTTAAAATCGGATATTTTCCAAACCTAACTTTAATCTTTTTAGGATTTATATTCATCCTTTCTGCTGCTTCTTCAATAATTCGAGTTAATTTAGGATCATCAGATTTCTTATAACCCATCAATAAATCAATTAATGGTCCCGTGAAAATATAGACGATTACGTTTGTAATTATAATAACTTCATAAATATAATCATAAAGGCTAATTTCTGTAAAAGGTATGGTTTTAATGGAACTTATTGCCATCCAAGCTACGAGATATAAGGCTAATGTTAGATATTGGGGTGACATAAAACGAAATACAACCATATATTTCCGACCAAAGAAAGCAAATCCAAGGATAAGCATTAACCAAAATGACATTGAAAATGCTGTATCACGCCATAAACCATCCTTTTCTAATATTTTATCTAAAATACCAGCAAAGAATATAAAATTGTAAGTAATAACTGTGATTAAAAGGATTTTATTCAAAACTTCATACTCTTTTAGTTCATATATTCCAAATATTAGATACAATGAGAAGGCTCCAATAAAGGAGGTAAAGATATCTCCAGTTAAAAGATACACTGTAACAAAGAGGAAGATTATTACAACTAAATCACTCCAATCACTTCTTTTACCGTTTTTCACCCAAGAAATTCCTTCATTTATTAGTAATCCCCAAAGTATTACAAACGCTACCCATAATCCGATATCTAAAGGTGTGTCGGGTAATGAAATGGCATTAAAAATAAATAAAAGACTTATAATTCCTATCGTTCCTAGTATAAATGAAATTAGTAAAACTATTTGTGTATTTTTTTTCATGAATTGGTTTAAGAAGTGATTGGAGGGATTTAATTTTTATATTTCAAACATGTAATAATACATAATGATCCCCCTAGAAAATATTAATTCAATCGAGCAGCTCAAAGAAGAATATGCTGACAAATTACCAGTACACTTAGGAATGATTCTAGATGGCAATCGTCGTTGGATAAAAAGGAAGGGTATCGGAGAATCACTAAAGGGCCATAAAGCGGGATATGAAACTCTTAAAAAAATAATCTATTCATCATATGATATTGGCATTAAATATTTGAGTATTTATGCACTATCAGCTGATAACGTAGCCAAACGCTCAAAAAAAGAAATTAGCTATTTATTTGAGCTTTTATTGAGGGGAATAGAAGATTTATTTGAAGAACCTCTAACATTTGAGAAGAAGGTTAGAATTCAAGTATTTGGTCGCACTGAAGGCTTACCCCAAGAATTTCAAGCAAAAATTAAAAAAATCCATGAATCTACAAAAAATCATAATAATTATTTTTTTAATATCTGTATTCTTTATGATGGACAAGAGGAAACTGTTGATGCAGTAAAGAGGATAATAGAAAAAGGAATACAACCTGATAGAATTTCAAAACAAATTATAAAACAAAACCTCTATACTCATAATATTCCAGAAGCAGATTACATTATTAGAACAGGTATGGAAGATGGAGCACGTATTTCAGGCTTTTTATTATGGGATTCATCTTATGCAGAATTTCGTTTTAGAAAGGAATTATGGCCAGATTATAATGAAGAAATGTTAATTGAAGATTTAAAAGAATATATTAGAAGGAATAGAAGAAAGGGCGCATAATATAATCATAATAAATTTTTTAGAATAATTTCAGAACTTCTATGGGTTTGCCACAATTCTAAGAATGATTTTAATTTTTCATCATTTTGAAAAATTTTATTTCTAAATTCTCGTTTCTGCTTCAAAATCGATAAAAACGAACGATCTAACTTTTTATTATACATTTCTCCCATTTTTTCTTCTTTACCTTTTTTCTCACAGTATTTTATTGTTTGAATTGCAATTTCTGCAGACATCATCGCATAAGGAATTCCTTTTCCACTTATTGGATCCACTAATCCTCCTGCATCACCTACAGCAAAAACATTATCATTATAGAGTATAGAGCGTACTCCCATTGGAATTAAGTGTGGGGTATATCTGATTAATTTCGCGTTTTTAATTGATTGTTTTACTAAAGGGATATTAAGAAATTTTGTAAATTCTCTTTTAGAATGTTTAATTTTTCCAATTTGATTGCCCCATCCTACAGTTATTGCATCTTTTTTGGGAAATAGCCATGCATAGCCCATTGGAATAAAATCCTTAATTCCAAAAAATAAGTGAATTTCGTCATTTCCTAATCTTTCATCTATAGATTTTTTATCTAATTCCATCTCTTGAGTAATTGTTAAAATTAAATCTTCTTTATTGAATTTCTTCCACTTTAATTTTCTTAATGTAGGAGAATTTACACCATCAGCGGCGATTACATATTTTGCTGAGTAATTTGATTTTGATGCACTTATTTTATAATCAGATTTTACTTTTTTTATATCAATTAGCTCTTCATTTTGCTTTAATTCCGCACCACTGGTTGTTGCCATATCCGTAAGGAATTTATCAAACTTATTTCTCCAAATAACGGCACCTTTACCTTGTTTTGAGTAAATTTCTCCATCAATATGATGAAGAATGAGTTTTTCCACTACTCTATCAATTTTATCCTCAGGAAATTTTATTTTTTCTATTAATTCCCACGCCATGGCTCCCCCGCACGCTTTATATCTTCCATCTTTCCCTAAATCTTCTTTTTCCAATAAACAAACTGAATACCCTTTATCAGCTGCGATTTTTGCAGCAATAGATCCTCCTGGACCGGCACCAACAACTATGATATCATAATTTCCCATTGTATTCTCCCCATTTTTAGTATGTTCTTTGAATAGAGAATTTTGCCAATCTTTGAAGTTCTTTTTTAGCTTCTGAATCAGGAAAAACTTCCAACTTAGATATTGCTTCATCCAATAGATTTTTTACAATTTTTTTAGCACTTTCAATAGCCCCACTATGCTTTATTAATTCAATTCCTTTACTGATATCATCATTATTCTTTTCTTTTTTGCCCAAAATTGTAATTAAATTGCTTTTCTCTGGATTTTTAAGGTGTTCTAAAGCATATATGAGTAAGTAGGTTTTTTTTCCTTTTCGAAGATCGCTCCCGATCGGTTTTCCAATTTTTTTTTCTTCTCCGATCAAGCCCAATATATCATCAATAATTTGAAAACTTAATCCAAATTTTTTACCAAACTCTTTTAATGATTTTATCTGAGAAACTGATGCATTTGCACATAACCCACCTATAAAAGCACTTATTTCAAAGAGAGATCCAGTTTTTAATTCAACCATTTTCATATATTCTTCGCTTGAAACATCAGTTCTCTCTTCAAATTCCATATCCATTGCTTGACCTTCACATAATTTTGAAGAAACTTGCCCTAACTCAATTAAAATCTTATATTTAATGTCTTGGGGTATTTTGGTTTTATCTACAAAAACAAATGCTTGTGATAAAAGAATATCACCTGCTAAAATTGCAAGAGATTCATTCCATTTTGTATGAACTGTTGGAACATTTCTCCTTGTAGAGTCTCGATCCATTATATCATCATGAATTAAGCTAAAAGTGTGTAAAATTTCTATCGCTGCTGCAATTGGAATAATTTTTTCGAAATTTTCATCTAATAAACTATAAGATTTCAATATAAAGAAAGGTCTAAGTCGTTTTCCACCCGCAATAATATAATGTTTAGAGGCTTTCCAAAGATTTGAAACATTGTTTGGTAAGTGCTTTAGAATAAAATTGTCAATTTTTTCAGCAATTACTTTAAAATCTTTTTTCATTAATTCATATTCTTCCAAAATTTTCACCTTTCTAACCATGTACTTAAAGGAGGAAGTATTGCATAGTCTGAATTCTTTAAATCTTTGATTTTTTTACACCCAGTTAGAAACATTGCACTTTTCAACTCAGAAATTAATGTTTCGATAAAAGATTCTACTTCCTTTAAATTATTAAAAGCTCTTTTCAGAAACGGTTGGGCAATTGCTGAAATATTGGCACCGATTGCAATAGATTTAGCGATTTCCAACCCGTTACGTATTCCCCCACTTCCGATTATTACTGTGGAATCCTTTGCGACTGTTCTTGTTTCAATAATACTGGCTGCAGTTGGTATTCCCCAATCTAAAAATGTGTTTCCAATAATTGATTTTAGATGGTTATTTTGCTTTTTTGCACGAGAATATTCAACTGCTGCAAATGATGTCCCTCCTAAACCAGAAACATCTAAATATTTAATACCCATGTTAATTAGTTTATTTGAAACATTTTTAGAGAGTCCAGCTCCAGTTTCTTTTATTATCAATGGGATTTTAAGATAATCATTCAATTGTGAGATTTTTTCCATAGCATTTGAGAAATCAGTTTCCCCCTCCGGTTGAATAATTTCTTGTAAAGGGTTCAAATGAATTGCAATTGCATCCGCTTCTATGGAATGAATTATTTTCTCAATTGAATTAAAATTTTCCATTTGAATTAATTGTGAGATTCCTAGATTTGCTATTATTGGAATGTTTGGGGCACTTTTTCTTATGGAGGTGAAAGCTTTTGATGTGTCTGGGTATTCTAGTTGAATTCTTTGGCTCCCGACCATTAATGGGATTTGAAATTTTTCAGCAGCTTCTGCTAGTTTTGTATTGATTTCTAATCCTAATTTAGTGCCGCCAGTTAATGAACCAATGATAATTGGGGCATTTATTTGTTTTCCAAGAAATTTCATTGAAATATCAATATCTTTTAAATTTATTCCAGGTAGAGAGTTATGGACAAATCTAACATATTCTAACCATGTAGTATTTCTTGAATTTATGTTTTCATTTATCGAAATTTTAATGTGGTCGTCCTTTCTTTGAAATATATCCTTTTCCATTGTTTCACCTTAATCAATTCGTGTTGATAAAAATATTTCATCTCTCAATGCTTTAGTAAGTAGATTTGGTTTTTGCCCATTTATCAATTGGACAGGAATTCCTAATTCACAGATTTTTTTTATTTCTTTTAATTTTCCTCTGATATTGCCAGTAACATCGATAGAATCTTCAAAATTTTTTAATGAAAGAAGGTCTAAATCCTTCAATTTAATATTTTGAATAACCTGTGAATCTTTTTCAGTATTTGAAATAATAATTCCATCTTGATCAAAGCAAAAAATAATTTTATCAATTTTATATTTGGGATTATTTGAAGAAGAAAAGGATTTACAGATTTCATAAATAACCCTATCTCCTGATATAATCGAGAAATTTTTTGAATCGTGTAATAAAATATCCCCAAAAAGAATAGGAATTATGCCTAATTCTAAAAGAGAATCAATTTGGTCAATTCCGGTAAATTTTAAAAAAGATTCAGCTTGGAAAAAAACGCTTGATGTTGTTAAACTCAAAACAGGAATTTCTCTACTCAAAAATCCATCTACAATCTTTGTGTTTAATTTCTCTACACCTTGATGTGTTTTTGTTAAACCTAATATCTGATTAGGAATATATTGATTTAAACCATTTTGGATTGAAAAGGAATTTGCAATTGGATGGCCAAAAGATCCTGCACCATGTATTATAATAAGTTTAGGTTGGTTCGAAGTGTGATAATAATCTGATATCTGAGAAACTATACTATCTATCACCTTATTCTTCATGGAATATGGGGTATTTTTATCTGTTAGGATACTACCCCCCAATTTAATTATAATAATGGGTTTTTTATTGGCCAATGCTAACACCTTTATTATTAATTGAAGTAATTATTGAAGGGTATCCCAGCTTCTTCATTTTTTTTTGAATTATTTGTAAATCACTTAGTTTCCCGATGGAAATAACGCACCCTCCTTTGCCGGCACCAGTTAATTTGGAACCATATGCATTATTGGATCTTGAAATTTGGGTGATTTTTTCAATATCTGGCGTTGAAAGACCTATTTTAGTTAATATTTGATGGTTTTTATTCATTAAATTTCCGATTTCAACCATATTTCCTTGTTTTAATTCTTTTAAACCCTTTTCAGTTATTGTTCTTATTTTCGTAAATAGTTCTAATGATAATTTTGGCTCTTTAATGCAAAATTCCTTTACATTTGTAATAGCCTCTTTAGTATTATGGGTTATTCCGGTATATATTATTAAAATTTGAAATTGTTTTAAGAAATCAAACCTTTGAAATTCATGATTTTTAAACAAAATCAATCCTCCTTGAGAACAAGTTGTATTATCTATTCCAGATGGTTTACCATGAACTTTTTTCTCCATTTCGTATGCAAGGCTTGATATATCTTTTATTTTCAAATTTAATTTATAATAATCATTTAGAGCACCTACTAATGCTATTGATGATGAAGCTGATGATCCAAGACCTGATTCTGTCCATAAATCAGATTGAATTTCAATCTTAATATTATTAATCGATAGATTATATTTCTTTGAAATTAAATTTAGACATACGGCAATCTGACTAAATTTTGGAGGGATTTGATTACATAGATCATTAATATCCGAGAAATTAAATGAATAGTCGTAATTCTTAAGGATTAATACAATCCCAACTTGTTCACTTTCTGAGATTTTACAATATGATAAAATATCAATTGCTATCGCTAATGCAGGATAACCATGAACAACTGCATGCTCTCCAAATAAGATACATTTACCTGGAGCTGAAGCAATAGAATTTCGCATTTTTCGCATTTTTACTATCTTCTAATTTCATTTTCGTATATGTAGTTTCATATGGCCTGATTGAATTCCTTCATTAGTTAAAGCTCTCAAAGCTGCTAAATTTTGTGCTAAACCTACTGCGGCTGCGACTTGAGATAGTTCTTCAGCACTTTTCACATCAAGGATTTTTAAAGCAATTTTTGTCATTGGATGTTTATGAATTATACCGCCCAGAATCGCCATAGGAATCGGAATCTCAATTGTTCCGACTAAATTTTCATCATTATCAATATAATATTCTGTTAATGGGCCATATATTCCATTCAATGAAGCAAATGCATGTGCTCCTGCTTCTATTGCTCTTACATCATTCCCAGTTGCTAGAGCCAACGCATCAATACCATTCATTATACCCTTATTTGCTGTAGTTGCTCTAAATGGGTCTGCTTTGGCAAATGCTTGAGCATCCAAAATTCTCTCTATTATATCTTTTCCTCCAAGCATCTCTTTATCAAATACCGCTGAACATATTGCAACTCGATAAATTGCCAGGTTTGAAATTATTTTTAAATTAATTTGAGCCTTTACCATTTTTTTTTCGATTATTACTTGAGCAATTTTCTCTACCATAGTATTTACTACATTTGCTCCCATTGCATCAAGAACATCAACAAAAAGATGTAAAATTATCATCTGTCCACGATCTGTTGATATTTCACGAACTTCTAAATCTTGTGCTCCTCCACCCATATCTACAAGAGTTTTATCACATAAATTTGCAATTTTTATCAAATAATCTTTATTTTCTATTAGAATTTTTTTCACATAATCTGGTTTCGTGAAATTTGTAAATTGGATTTGTCCTATCATTATTGAAGTTATAGGTTCTGAATGAAATCCTCCACATTTTCTTGCAATTCTTGCTCCGTTACTAGCAGCTGCAACAACTGAAGCTTCTTCAGTTACCATTGGAATGAGGTAATCTTTGTCATTCACTTTAAAATTAGTTGCAATACTAAAAGGTAATGAATAACTCCCAATTACATTTTCACTAATTAGATCCAATTGATCATAGCTGAAATATCCAAAATTTTCTAAAATTTTTCTTTCTTCTTTATTTAGGTTGACCAATTTTGAGATAAGCGCTTGTCTTTCAGACACAGATAGTTTATAAAAACCTGAAATTTTTGAAAGATCCTTTTTCATTTTACGTTCATCTTCAAATTAATAAGATCATCCATTAAAAATTTCGCTTCTGATGATGTTTTTTGATTTAATAATTTGCTAGGACCACCAATTTTCCCGATATTAATATTAAATTTTTCATTTAAATTGG
>JAUWOE010000068.1 GCA_030612265.1 Promethearchaeum sp. | reverse complement strand
ATCCCTTCAAAATTAATAACCAAGAAAGTTTATGTCTTCTTCAGCCATGTAATCAAAGGACAATTATATAATATGCCCATGCTAAAAAAAATATTACAAGAAAATGCAACACTTATTGATTATGAAAAAGTTGTGGATTCTGAAGGTGAAAGGTTAATATTTTTTGGCAATTGGGCAGGATTATCAGGGATGAATGAGATTTTATGGGGATATGGGCAAAGATTATTAAAATTTGATGGGGTCCAATCTCCTTTTTTAAAATTGAAACATACTTATGAATATAAGGATATTGAGGAACAAAAGAAATATATTGAAGAACTTTCAAAGAGTATTGAAAAAGATGGTTTAGAATTTCCACTATTTTGCGGATTTGCTGGATACGGTAATGTTTCTAAAGGGGCTCAATCAGTTTTACATATTTTACCAGTCATCAAAATTGACCCAACCGATTTAAAATCATTTGTTGAAAAGGGCGATTTTTCCAAAAATAATGTTTATAAAATAGTTTTCAAAGAAGAACATTTAGTGGAACCCAATGATCCAAACATGAAATTTGACTTACAAGATTATTATGATAATGGATTGGATAAATACCACAGTAAATTCCATGAATATCTTCCATATTTAACAATCTTAGTAAATGCTATCTTTTGGTCAGAAAAATATCCTCGATTGATAAGAAAGGAAGGATTCAAATCATTGGTGAAGGAAGATAGCAGATTAAAAATAATTGGTGATATTTCAATTGATATTGAAGGTGCCATCGAAGGTTCTCTTCAATCAACAAAACCAGATAATCCAATAATTACTTATAATCCATTTACAGATAGCGCACCCTTAGGATTTGTAAAAGGTGGGATGCCAATCATGGCAATTGATAATTTACCTTGTGAATTACCCAAAGAATCCTCAGGAAGTTTTAGTTCAACATTAAAAGAATTTGTTTTACCTATAGCCAAAGCAGATTTTAAAGGAAATTTTGACGAGTTAAATTTACCTTCCGAAATTAAAAATGCAATTATCGTTTACCAAGGAAAACTAACAAACAATTACAAATACCTTGAAGAATTTTTACAATAATTCAATTCTTTTTTCCTCTTCTTTTATCCACTTAAACCTTGATTTCAAATGGGAAGCTAGTCCCTTTATGTTTTGTCGAAAAACATTATTAGTTTGGAATATTAATTAATTTAAACTGGTGGTATTAATGAAAAAAGGAAATAAATTCGGAATTCATAGAGTCATTGAACCTGTAGGTTTTATGCCGCAAGCAGCACAACAAATTTCCAACGATATGGAAATTTTCGATAATGAAATTCTAATTGATGTAGATGCACTTAATATCGATTCTGCAAGTTTTACTCAGCTGAAAAGCGAAGCCCATGGAGATCCAGAAAAAATTAAAAATAAAATTATGCAAATAGTTGAAGAAAGGGGTAAAATGCAAAATCCGGTAACTGGATCCGGTGGAATGCTCATGGGAAAAATAGCAAAAATAGGTGATGCACTTAAAGATAAAATCGACCTAGCTGTTGGAGATAGAATTGCGACTTTGGTTTCTCTATCTTTAACTCCACTGAAAATTCATGAAATAATTGATATCAAGATGAATATTGACAAAGTAATCGTTAATGCTCAAGCCATTCTCTTTGAAAGTGGCATCTATGCAAAACTTCCTGAAGATATGACTGATGCTGTAGCTTTAGCGGCTTTAGATATAGCAGGTGCCCCAGCTCAAACTATAAAACTTGTAAAACCTGGTGATAAGGTATTAATATTAGGTGCAACTGGAAAATCTGGAGTAATGTGTTCATATATTGCAAAAAAAATAGTGGGTCCGACTGGAAAAGTATTAGGATTAGCTCGTAATGAAGCACGTGCTGAATATCTTTTAGATGTAGGTTTTTGTGATTATGTAGTTGTTGCTGATGCAAGAAATCCTGTTGAAGTTTACAAAAAAACACTCGAAGCTAATGATGGGAAAGAAGTTGATATCTCTATTAACTGTGTGAATATATCTGATACCGAAATGTCTAGCATTCTTCCAGTTCGTAATGATGGGATAGTATATTTCTTTTCAATGGCCACAAGTTTTACTAAAGCGGCGTTAGGAGCTGAGGGTGTCGGAAGAGATGTTACAATGATAATTGGCAATGGATATACAAAAGATCACGCTAAAATCACTTTAGATATTTTAAGAGAAAGCCCAAAACTTATGATGATTTTTCAAGAAAAATATGTTTAGGTAATAATCATGCGCGTAAATAGACGAAAAGAATTATTTCCACACATATCTGATGAAAAATGGAACGATTGGCGTTGGCAAGTTAAAAACCGTATTGGTAATGTAGAACAGTTAAAAAATTATCTTGATTTGACGAGAGAAGAGGAACTAAAAATCATAGATACAACAAAAGTCTTCAGGATGGCCATTACTCCTTATTATCTCTCACTTATTGACCCAAATGATCCAATTGATCCAATAAAAAGACAATCTGTACCTTCAATAAAAGAAACTCAAGAAGTATCAGCAGATCTTCAAGATCCGCTTCATGAAGATTCGGATTCCCCTGTTCCCGGAATTACTCATAGATATCCTGATAGAGTATTATTTTTAATTACTCATGTTTGTTCAATGTATTGCCGTCATTGCACACGACGTCGATTTGCAGGACATGTAGATAAAGCTCCGACAAAGGAACAAGTCGATAAAGCTATCGAATATATAGCTAATACTCCATCTGTAAGGGATGTTCTGTTGTCTGGAGGGGATCCTTTACTGCTTTCAGATAAACGTTTAGAGTATATTATCTCCAATTTGCGCAAAATTCCACATGTAGAAATAATACGTATTGGTTCACGCACACCGTGTGTAATGCCTCAAAGAATTACTCCTGAATTATGCTCAATGTTAAAGAAATATCATCCTATCTGGTTAAATACTCATTTTAATCATGCTAATGAAATTACTGAAGATTCAAAGAAAGCATGTACAATGCTTGCAGATGCAGGGATTCCTTTAGGAAATCAGTCTGTTCTCTTAAGAGGTATTAATGATTGTATCCCAGTAATGAAAAAATTAGTTCATGAATTAGTTAAAATGAGGGTTAGACCTTATTATTTATATCAATGTGATCTTTCAAGGGGTTTGTCTCATTTCCGAACGACAGTGGCTCAAGGAATCGATATTATTGAAGGTTTACGCGGACATACATCTGGTTTTTGCGTTCCTACATTTGTTGTAGATGCTCCTGGAGGGGGCGGTAAAATTCCTGTAATGCCAAATTATTTAATTTCTCAAGGAAATAATCGAGTTGTGCTACGGAATTATGAAGGAGTAATAACTACTTATGAAGAACCCAAATTCTATACTCCTGGTTGCCCCAATATAAGTGATGAGGATCCCAACCTAATCGGAGTTGCAGGTTTATTAAATGGCCAGAAAATTGCTTTAGAACCTGAAGGTTTAGAGCGACACACAAGAAAAAAACCAAGTTGCAATTAATTTATTTGAGTGATAACCATGCTTGAAAGAGATTTTTTTTTGGAAATTTTTGAAAAATATAAATCAATTTCAATAATTGGAACAGCAAAAAATGTAGGGAAGACCACAACTCTTAATTACATGATAAATATTGCAAAAAACAAATATAAACTCGGTTTAACTTCGATCGGTCGTGATGGGGAAAGCAAAGATTTAATTTTCTCAACTCCCAAACCACGAATTTATGTTGAAAAAGGAACCATTATTGCAACAGCCAAGCAATGCATTTTCAATAGCGATATAACTAAGGAAATTCTTGTTGCAACTAATTTAAAGACACCAATAGGTGAAATTTTGATCATTAGGTCATTATCTGATGGTTTTGTCGAGTTAGCTGGACCTTCAAAAAATGCAGATCTATTAAAAATTAAAAAAATACTCTATGATCTAAATTGTGATTTGGTGTTTGTAGATGGTGCTGTAGATAGAAAATCATATGCTGCACCAATTGTGACTGATGCAACAATTTTAGCAACTGGTGCAGCTTTTTCACACGATATTGAAGAAGTTGTAGATCATACTTCTTATCTTGTAAATTTACTTTCTTTAGAAGCTGAAAATAACCTTGAGATCGTTAGTATATCAAAGAAAATTTTTAAAATCGGAGCAATTGGAATTATTTCTTCTAACCTTGAAATGAAAATCATAGAGGGTATTAATGCTAGAGAGGCTCTAAAGAATATTAAAAAGGATTTACTTGTCGATTTTCCATGTATTGTCGTTAAAGGAATAGTCAGTGATAATTTTATTGAAGAATTAATGAATTATGCAAATTATTATAACAGAATTGTTTTATTGGTGGAAGATTCTACTAAATTATTTATTTCAAGAGATGTTTTAAGTAGATTCCAAAAAAGCGGAGGAATTTTAAAGGTCGCCTACCCAATTAAAATTGTCGGCATTACTATAAACCCAAAATCACCTAATGGCGATGGTTTTAGTAATGACAAATTTCTAAAGTTACTCAAACAAAATATTCAAATACCTGTTTTCAATTTACTTGAAGACAGTTAAAGAAAAGAGGGAAATTGTAATGGACTATTTGGATGATACACAAAGAGCTGTTATTGGATATAGTTATCTAATGAATGAAATGCAAATTCACACACCTTATGGATTAGAAGTAAAAGACAAAGTTAAACCCTATAAAAAAGAAGACAGCGATTTATTAATTAAAGAATTTGATGATTTAGATAAATTAATAGATATTATTAAAAATCAAAGTAATATAATTCATGATATAGAGTTTTGTTTAAGCAAGTATAAGGATATTAGAAAATTCATTCTGCAAATTCAGAATCAAAAAATACTTGATGAAGTGGAATTATTTGAAATTAAGAATTTTTCTCTTATAACCGAGGAATTAATTGATTTATATAAAAAAATTGATTTTGAAATTGATAAGATCTATTTTAGATCCCCTAAACCTCTGTTAAACTTTCTGGATCCCCAAAATCAAAGAATGTCCACCTTTTTTATTTGCGAATCATATTCAAAAGAACTTGCTTACATTCGTGAAAAGAAAAGAAAGATTGAAGAGAATTTTGCAAAAGAGCAAGACGAACAAGTTAAAGAATTACTAAAAAATGAGCGTAATTCAGTAGTTATTGAAGAAAAAGAAGAAGAATTGCGTGTGCGGAAAGAATTAACTGAAAAATTAAGAGAAAATATTTTTCTTCTTGAGGATAATGTTATTTCTGTTGGATATTTTGATTTTATTTTAGCTAAAGCCAATTTAGCTATAAAATATCATGGAACTAAGCCAGAAATTAACAAATCATTAGAAATCAATTTAGAGGATATGCATAATCCTTATATCCAATCAATATTATCCAAAACTAAGAAGTCTTTTACTCCCATCAGTATTCTTTTAAAATTCGGTGTTTCGATTATAACAGGAGCTAATATGGGAGGGAAAACAGTTTCTCTTCATACAATTGCTCTGAATGTATTACTAGCACAACAAGGTTTTTTTGTATTTGCCAAGAAAGCCAGAATTCCAATTATTCAATTTATATACTCAATTTCTAATGATTTACAAGATGTTTCTAAGGGTTTGAGTTCATTTGGTGCAGAAATTTTGAAAATCAATGAAGTTTTTCAAAATATAAAGGATCAAAACGGGCTTTTATTAATGGACGAGTTCGGAAAGGGGACAAATCCGGAAGAAGGCACTATTTTAGTAAAAACTCTTTCTGAATACTGTCAAAAACTTAAAATTTTTACCGTAATTGCCACCCATTATGATGGAATTCCAACGAAAAATACTGCTCATTATCAAGTTATTGGGCTGAAAAATGTTAATTTTGAAAAATTAAAATCGAAAATTTTCGCTTCACAAAAAAATTCTGTCGAAATCATCCAAGATTATATAGATTATCGATTAGAAAAAGTCTCGTATAATAGCAAAGTTCCCAAAGATGCACTGAATATCGCTAGTTTACTTGGGTTAAAAAAGGATGTTATAAAACTTGCTAAAAAATATTATAATTAGTTGAAAAATATGAAACAAATTAAAGCTAAATTGAATTTAGATAATTCGATTATATTAGAAGCTAGAAAATCTGCTTCAAAAATTGCATATAAAATGCAGAATTTCATCGATAGTTATACTACCGTTACTGTTGAGAGAACTGTATGTAGGATCCTTGGAATTGACGGTGTTAATGATTTTGGAGTTCCATTACCTAATGTAGTTGTAAATAACATCCAAAAAGGTTCTGGATTAGGCCTTGGTGCTGCAATCTTTATTGGTAATGCTATGATTCATACATCTCTTTCCCCTCAAAAAATTGCAGAGCAAATTGCTGATAAAAAATTAGAAATAACAAAATTACCCATGCACGATCTTTTTGAGATTAAATTAAAAATTGACTCAGTCTCCAAGGAAATGCTGGAAAAAATAAAAGAAACTAAGAAAACAAGAGAAAATTTCCTTGCTAAATATGGTGATAAGGAGGGGCCATTACTTTATGTGATAGTGGCAACAGGAAATATTTATGAAGATGTAACACAAGCGGTAGCGGCTGCAAAGCAAGGGGCAGATGTTATAGCTGTTATTCGCACTACAGGTCAAAGTCTTCTTGATTACGTTCCATATGGAGCTACAACAGAAGGTTTTGGAGGAACTTATGCTACTCAGGAAAATTTTCGAATTATAAGAAATGCTTTGGATGATGTAGGGGAAGAATTAGGGAGATATATTAGACTTGTAAATTATTGTTCCGGATTGTGTATGCCTGAAATAGCAGCAATGGGAGCCTTTGAAAGGCTTGATTTTATGCTTAATGATGCTCTATATGGGATTCTTTTTCGAGATATTAATATGAAACGAACAATGATCGATCAATATTTTTCGCGAATGATAAACGCTTATGCAGGAATTATAATAAATACGGGAGAAGACAATTATTTAACAACATCTGATGCTTTTGAAGAAGCTGATACTGTACTTGCTTCACAATTTATCAATGAACAGTTAGCTCTGCTTGCAGGCCTAAAAGAAGAACAAATGGGATTAGGTCATGCTTTTGAAATGGATCCTTCAATTAAAAATGGATTTCTATATGAATTGGCTCAAGCACAAATGGCTAGGGAGGTTTTTCCTAATGCTCCGCTTAAATATATGCCACCAACCAAATTTATAACTGGAAATATTTTCAAAGGACATATTCAAGATGCTCTTTTTAATATTGTTACAATAATGACCAATCAAAGGATTTGTTTGTTGGGAATGCTTACTGAAGCGATTCATACACCTTTCATGCAAGATCGAGCATTGTCGATTGAAAATGCGAAATACATTTTCAATAATTTAGAGGATCTTGGTGATGAAATATCATTTAAACCAGATGGCATAATAGAAACAAGAGCTAAAGAAGTATTATCCGATGCTGCAAAATTACTAAAAGAAATTGAAAATAAAGGATTATTCAAATCATTATCTGAAGGAATTTTTGCTGGAATTAAAAGACCAATTGATGGTGGGAAAGGTTTAGATGGTGTTGTTGCAAAAGATAGAAAATACTATAATCCTATAATGGAATTAATGAAAAAAGGATTAGGATTGGAGGAGAATTAAAATGGGCGGTGGACTCTATTCTTCAGGAAAAAAATTTTTTGATAAAACCCTTGATTTATCAAAAATCAAACCATATGGTGACACTATGAACGATGGCCAAGTACAACTAAGCTTTACACTACCAATACAAGATGGAGATAAAGCAATTGAAGTCGCACGGCAATATGTTGAAAAAATGGGCTTTAATGATCCAACAGTAGTATATCATGCGCCTTTAGATCAAAACTTCACTTTTTTCGTAATATATGGAAGATCTACAATAGAAATTGATTATAATTCAGTAAATGTTGAAGTTATTGAAGGAAAAATTATGAGCATGAAGGAAACCGATGATTTCATAAAAAAAAAAATAAAAAGAAAGATTGTTGTTCTGGGAGCAACAACTGGAACTGATGCTCATACAGTTGGTATAGATGCTATAATGAATCCAAAAGGTTATATGGGACATTATGGCCTAGAACGCTACGAAATGATTGAAGCATACAATTTAGGTGCTCAAGTGTTAAATGAAGATTTTATATCAAAAGCTAAGGAATTAAAAGCTGATGCACTATTAGTTTCTCAGACAGTTACTCAAAAGCAAGTTCACATTCATAATTTGACAGAATTAGTTGAAATGTTAGAAGCTGAAGGAATACGAGACAAAATTTTATTAATTGTAGGTGGTCCAAGAATAACTAATGATTTAGCTAAAGAATTGGGCTATGATGCAGGTTTTGGATCAGGAAAATATGCTGATGATGTTGCTACATTCATTGCTCAAGAAATTTATATGACAAAATGAATTTGTAAAACATCATGGTAAATTTTTTTTCTTATTCATTTTTCTGTAGGAAGTTTAACAAATTTTTTATGATCTATAGCTTATATCTTATCAGTAAAAATGAATGACGAATTTTACAAGCTAGAGCTAGAAGAAATTTTCCAGAAATCTCAAACTGATAAAAAAGATGGATTGACTGAAGTAGAAGCATTAAAACAACTAAATCTGCAAGGATTTAATGAAATTCCTGCTGCACCCGAGAATCTATGGAAAATTTATCTCGCCCCTTTATTTAATTGGCTAATAATAATCTATTTCATTGCAGCAATCATACTTTTGATCGCGGGTTTAGTTACTGGGGATAATAATATGAGTCTCATATATATTACTCTTGCAATAGTGGTCCTTAATTCAATAGTTGCGATCGTTCAGCAAGCCAAAGCAACAAAAAAATTAAAAGCATTGAAAGATTTGGGCGCTCCTTCTACAAATGTAATACGAAATGGACAAAGATCGCAAATTTTGACCAAAAATATTGTTACAGGTGATATTCTTCTTCTAAATACAGGAGATAAAATTCCTGCTGATGCAAGAATCATTAAAGCCACAAATCTCGAAGTAAATGAAGCTTCTCTAACCGGTGAAAGTGAACCAGTCAAGAAAAATTATATAAAAGGCCTGAAAATTGAAAATCTTCCACTTCAAAGCCAAGAGAATATGCTTTTCTACGGTACATATGTTGTGATGGGAAATGTTTTAGCAATTGTAGTTGCTACTGGGCAAAATACTGAAATTGGTAAAATTTCCCAAGGCTTACAAGAAGCTAATTCATCAGAAATTCCAATTCGTAAAAAACTCAATAATATTGGAAAATGGTTTGGAATTGGTGTTATTTTTGCATGGTTGGCAGTTATAATTATTCTTTATCTCTCAACAAGTAGAATTGAAATAATCAGCAGCCTCTATTCGGCTATGGATATAATGCCTATTAATATCCCATTACTTACTACAATTGTAATGTTAACCGGCGTCCTTGTAATGGCTGAAACCGGTATCATAGTTCGAAATCTTACTTCAGTTGATTCCTTAGGGCGAGTTTCGGTTGTATGTTCCGATAAAACAGGAACTTTAACAAAAGGACAAATGAGTGTTCAACATATATGGGTGAGAGGATCACGTTTTTCGGTTACTGGTTCAGGCTATATTCCGGAAGGAGAAATAATTTTAAAAGACAAAATTAATGACCCTCTAAAAGTCGAAAATATTAATGATTTTCCACATTTGAAATTATTATTAACTGCCGGATTTTTAAATAATAACGCTTCACTCATTAAGCATGAATTCGAAGTTGGTAAGAGAGTTCTTACAGATTGGAAAGTTTTAGGATCACCTACTGAAGGATCCTTGGTTTCTCTTTATCAAAAGATAATGAAGAAAGATGAAGTTGAGCATTTTGAATTAATACAGGAATATCCATTTAGTTCCTTCTTAAAACGTATGTCAAAAGTGTTTAAAAATTCTAAAGATGGAAAATTTTATGTATTTACTAAAGGTGCAAGTGAAATCTTAATAACATCATGTTCTAAATTTCTGGGTGATGATAATGCGTCATTTGATTTCATTGATGAGATGAAACTTGTTGTAATGAATACTACAAATGAATACGCAAGGCAAGGTTATAGAATATTAAGTTTAGCTTATAACATTATGGATGAACTCCCTAAGAATGTGGATGATGAAGAATTAAGGGAAATTATCGAAAAAGATCTAATTTATATTGGTTTTGTCGCTATTATGGACCCTCCCAGAGACGGAGTGAAAGAATCTATAGAAAGCTGTCATAACGCTGGAATTAAGGTTATTATGATTACTGGGGATTCTTTAATGACAGCAAAAGCAATTGCATCACAGATATCAATATTATCAAAAGAAAATGGGAAAGAGGTTGCGATTGAAGGTAATAAAATTGACAAACTGGAAAATTCTGAGGATTTCTTCAATATCAAAGTTTTTGCAAGAGTTTCTCCAAAGCACAAACAAACTATAGTTGAAAGATATAAAGACGCCAAAAAAATTGTTGCAATGACTGGAGATGGTGTAAATGATGCTTTAGCTTTAAATATAGCTGATACAGGAATCGCCATGGGAATAGCGGGAACTGACGTTGCAAAAGAAGCCTCTGACATGATAATTTCAGATGATTCCTTCTCTTCAATTGTGAAAGGCGTACACCAAGGAAGAGGAATTTTTGCAAATATTCGATCTTTGGTATTTTTCTTCATTTGTACAAACCTATTTGAGGGAATTGTTCAATTCTATTTAGCCGTAATATTAAAACGACCTTATTTTCTAAGTGATGATTTTTATTATCAATGGGTATTTTTATCCCTGACATTGCATACTCTTCCCGGGTTAATCTTGACCTTTGATACAATATCAAAAAATGTGATGCAAGAAGCTCCTCGGAATTCTGAAGAGATAATATCGAAAAAATATCTCTTTTTATTAATTACTTATGGTTCGTTCTTAGCATTAGCCATGCTGGTTATTTATTTTCTTTATATTGATGGAACATTCCTAGGTACTGATCGGAATACAGACTTGGGAAATTTAAATCCTTATTATCTGTTCACAGACGCTACAACCCAATTGTGGAGTGGAGTAGATATAACCCATGCTAAAACCCTCACTATGCTTATGACAACATTATACTTCTGTGAATGTGCATTAGCTTTGCAAATTCGCCGTCCAAATATGTCAATTATAAAAAGTATAAAAGATGGAAATAAATTCATGTTCATTATAATTGGAGCATTGTTTCTATTATATCTCTCAATAATGTATATTCCAAATTTACAAATTGCTTTAGCAACATCGAGTTTTGGAATTCAACTTAATTTCGTGGTTCTCAGGATTGAAGACTGGGTCGTTTGTTTTGTAGTCGCTGTTTTATGCTGTATTGGACCTTTTGAATTCATAAAATATATTTCAAGAAAACGAGGAATTTTTTACTAAATATTAAATTTTTCTTTACTTTCGTTTACTTTGAAATCAGTTAGAGGTATAATCCTGTTCTTCCTTAAAAACCAGGTTTCTATTTCCATTTCCTGCTTTTTTCCCACAATATTTTTAATTTTCGAATGAATAAAATTCCAAGGAACTGAAATTTGTTTATTATTACAAGTAGGAAATTCGATTTCAGCGCGATTTTGTTGAAAATCCTTAATTATCCCGGATAAACAGGTTCTTTTATTTCCATATGGTATCATTGTTAGAAGTCCTCTTAAAATTGAATCTATTTACAAATTAAATTTTGTTTTTTTATAAGATGTTTTGTTATGAGATGAATAAAATAATCTCTTACTAAAATTTATTTGATCGAGTAATCTTTTAAATTTTATTTATTTTATTAAAAAAAATGCGACAATAATCGCCACAAATAATAATTCGCTCTAAATATACTACAAGTACCGACAAAATAAAAAGAAATAAAGAAATAAAAAAATGGTTAAGAATTTTTTCTTTTAAAATTCGAGTTTAATTCTAAACCTTCTAGAGCCATTTTGATAGTATCCGCAGCCATTGGAATTTGCTTCATAAGCGGTTCGAAGAAATTTTTTGCTTCTTCTTCATGCCCAATACCAACACCTGGAACTAACATAATAATTGCTCTTGCAACATGCATTAAAGGAAATTCTTGCATAATTTTCTGAAAATTCTTCATATACCATTCCCACAACCAATCTTGAGCTTCTGGGTTTTTTGCAATTCCACCAAGAGTTATAAAGCGATTTTTCTTAGGAATTTCTTTAAAATTGAATTCTAATAATTCTTCTAATTTGCTTTTATCTTTATAACATGTTAAAGCGCTTAAAATTCGAAACTTTTCACCTTCAGAAACTTTTTCATCCGTTAATTGCTTTTTAAAATAATCGTCTGCATCAGGATTTGAAATAGCTCCGACTTTTAAAACACTGGATATAATATCAGAATGAATATTCATTCCATTAAGAAGATCTTTGAACTTTTCTTCACAATAGGATGCAATTTTCTCAGATCCATAAATTACAGCACTCCATAATAATGAATCTCTTAGGGTTGTAACCTGGACATTTTCATCCTCTTTTGGATAAAGTTCGATTTTATCAAGTACAACTTCGGATAATTCCCTTCCCAATTTGCTGATTACATCACGTTTGTTAGGTAATAGTAAATGTAAACTATTCAAATTTCTCGATAAATCGAGCATGGGCATAAAATGCTCAACATTTCGGAAATAATCCCCTATAAACTTCAAAAAGTAATCAAGTGTATAATCTCCCCTACGAACCAATGCAAAAAGATCGTTTTCAATTCCAAATATATCTTCAGGTGAGAATTTGCCTTCTAATATTAATTTACCCAATTTTTCTAAATTGGCATCTTCATATTTAACTCGGTAAAATCCGCTTTGCATAAAATTAATTTTAAAAGAATCGGTATTCTCTGTAATTGGTATTATTGCTTCTTTTTCCTTGAAAACTGCTTTAATTATGTCGGTTTCCCCATTATTTAGAAATAATTTGATATTTATTGGAATTAACCACTTACTATTTGAATCATTGTGTAAAAATGTAAAACGAGATTGTTTCAATAGCAATTGATTACCTTTTCTCTCAACATCGATTATAGGATAGCCTACATTATGTACCCATGTGTCTGCAAATTCCTTAATTGGTTCACCAGTCGCTTCTTCAAAAGCATCCCAATAATTATCACTTGTTGCGCATTCAAATTTGTATTTATTAAGGAAAAACTTAATTCCCTTCTTGAATTTGTCATCATCTAAATAACTATTCAACATTTTGATCACTGCTGCCCCTTTTTGATAGATAATCGGCGCGCTTGAAGGATCAAGATGAACTTCTTCTGCTTCTCCTAGTAATTCAATGGGAACTGAAAACTTTAATGTATCACGCTCCATTCCACCTAAAATAGATTCTAAGATGAACACTTTCCAAACATCCCATTCAGGATAATAATAATCTGGAATTGCATATGTAAAATATGTTGCGAATGATTCGTTTAACCAAATATACTTCCAATCACTTGGAGAAACTAAATCTCCAAACCACATATGAGCCGTTTCATGGGCAATTATGCTCACTATTCTCATGAGTTCCGATGTTGATGTTTTTCCTGGATAATAAAGCATTGCATTTTCTCTAAATGTAATAGCACCATAATTTTCCATAGCACCGTATGCAAAGTCAGGAATGGCTATATAATCGCATTTTTCTATTGGGTAAGGCACTCCGGTATATTCTTCACCATAAGTTATTGATTTCCTACCAACCTCCAATGCTAATTTTGCATATTCTATTTTTCCCAAAGGGGTTATTGCTCTAATTGTTGGCTTTTTTGAAGTATCTTCTATAATTTCAAAAGGACCGACACCGAAATACAATAAATATGTGCACATTTTTGGTGTTCGCGCAAATTTAACTAATTTTTTGCCGTTACCCAATGATTTCTCTTCAATAATTTCTGTATTAGAAATTGCCATTAATTCTTCCTCAATTATATACTCAATATCGAAGGTCGCTTTCTTCGATGGATGATCAAAGCATGGAAACGCAGCACGAGCATCCCGTTCTTCAAATTGGGTTGTTGCTAGATGTTTTGTTTCACCTTGGTATTCGTATTTGCTTCTATAGAATCCGGTTAAGTTATCATTCAAATTACCGGTATAATGTAGTTTGAATTTTACAATACCGCTCATTTGCTCTGGTAATGTAATCGTAATTTCTTCCTTCTTTTTCTTAAATTTAAATTGGCAATCTTTAAATTCGTTTTCTTGATTCACTTCGCATTTCTCAATCGTTAAATCTTTTCCATTTAGAACGATTTCTTCAGTTGGGTTTTCCAAATCTAATTCTATCTCTGTTAAACCACTGAAAACAAAATTCACTAAATCTGGCTCTAAATGTATGTTGTAATGAATTGGTTTCATGAATGTCACTCTTATAATGTAGTTGGGGAAATAAACCAAGCATTAAATAAAAAAAATTAGGTTTAAACGTAAGTAAGGTAATCGATAATAAAATATAGAGTATCATTAAAATATGGGCCAAAATTAAAAATTGGATGAAAATCTTTAAGATTTATGGTGGGCCGACCCGGGATTGAACCGGGGACATCCGCGGAACTTCTTTGGTAGGCATATAATCCCAACAAATACAAAGATACCAAATTGTAAGCGCGGCGTTATAACCACTAAACCATCAGCCCTATTTTAAAAAAAGAATTTTGAATTTTATTTTTTTTGGTTCCAAAACTTTTGGAGTTTTTTGGTACGCATTGTTGAAAATCGGCAATCTGGGAGAAAAGGACCTATACGTGAGATTATTCCAGGAGCATTTGTTCCTTCTTTGCAAATTATTGCTGTTTCTAAAGGACCTAATCTGTCAATTTGAACAATATCGATAGAATGTCCACGTTTTGCGATAGTTCGCTTAACCATTTGGCGCGAAATTCCGGTTGTAAATATAAAGTCCAATCCAGAGTTAGTCCATTCTTCAATTTGTTTTAAAAAATCATCGCTAAATTTACCTTCAAACCGCATTTTTCCCCCTTTTTCAATTTCAATTTTTACAACTTCAATTTCAATAGGGAGGAAATCCATAAAACCGTAAAATGAGATAATATCTGCTAAGGGAAGTTTTTTACCACTTACTAATTGTGATCTTAATCTGTGTAATGGTATGAGAACTTCTTTGACGGGTGATTCAATTCCTATATCTACAAATAAACCAAATCCAATTTTTCCAACCGACCGTAAAATACCATGTAATGGCTTATTTTTTGGAACATTCTGAGTATCATAGGTTTTTCCCGTAATCTCATTTAGAATGTTAGAAACGAAAATTAAATCATCTTTAGTATTTCCTATAAGCTGAACAAAAATTCTATCATCCACTTTATAATGGAGATTTTGGATTTTGATATGTAGATCTTCAGGAACTCGTTCTTCAAGCACCTTTTTTAAAGTTGAAATAAATTTTTTACGTGATTTTGCTGGATTTTCTGCGTTCCATCTATAATAGTGGAAGTTAGTTGTAAAATTTAATTTTTTTATCATTGGTTTCATTATTGCTCTTACTCTTGAAATTCTTTTGAATTACTGTTTGTTTGTTCAATTACCGATGGCCTTGAACAGGATTTGAAATATTAAGGGAAGTTTTCCCAAAAAATACAAATTTAGGTTATGCTAAATTGAAATTACTATATCTAAAAAATTTTTTTGTTTTATCGAATAAGGAGGAAAATTTGCTATGGATGAAGAAAGAATCAAGTCAGAATACGCTAGTTTTCAAGAAGTAAATCCAGGTTTTGGAAATATGGTTGTTCTTACCCGAGATGGAGAAGTTTTATTTCGCTTAGACCCCAATTTTATACCTGATGAAGAAGGAAAAATTTTAATGGATGCTTGGATAAATCGTAAACCCGCAATAGAATGGTCAACTAAGAGATACCCTATATTCAGCTGGGAAGAGCTTCAGTTTGCTGCACGAAATATTAAAGATAAAGATTCATTAGTGGGATGTATTACAAAATCAAAGAATTATATCGTGGTTCACATGGAAGCTGGTTCAAAACCTGCTCCAGCGATAGCTACAATCACCCTAAATCGCTGGTCTTGGGATAAATTTTAGTTAAATAATCTTTACAGTTTTTTTCTTTTCTTTCTTTATCGTTACCCACGATCAGGTCCACCGATAGCTAGCATGCCCTTCTTAAAATGATTTTCAATAATTCTTTGATTCTTAGTTGTGTAAATCATTCTAAATGAATACGAATATCGTTGTAAACTGCAATTATTTGCTATTTTAGAAGCAAGCTTATTAGATTCAAGCATCCCCATACGAATAGTAAATGATTTACTATTATTATCCAAACTTTTCAATAATAATTCAGGTTCAAACTCGCACTCGTCATCAACTATCCATGGTCCTATTTTCAAATGATCTTCCTTGGGAATAGCCATGATGAAACCTGTTATCTTATCATCTTGCTTCAATATTTTGCATAGAGATTTATATCGCGTGAAGATTTTTCTGAGTAAAAACTCGCGATTTGCTTGAAAATATTTGAGATCAAGTGTCAAAATATCTTGAAAATCTTCATTTTTCATCTGAAATACACGATTACTTG
>JAUWOE010000290.1 GCA_030612265.1 Promethearchaeum sp. | reverse complement strand
CATTTTTTTAGTATTGAACGGGCTATATTGTCAAAAATAATAAAATCATTCTTTGAAAAAAGGCAGATTTCGACAAGTAACAATTTTGATGTAGATTTTAAAAAATCAGATATTGAAGTAATCATAATTTCTGCAGCCTTTTGCTTTGGAAAACCATAAATTCCTGTTGAAATCGCTGGAAATGAAATACTTGACAGTTCATTATTTAGTAAAACTTTCAAACTATTTTTTACAGCATTAGATAGATGTAATTCTGCATCTTTTGATGTATATTGATGATAAATCGGGCCTATGGCATGAATCACATGTTTTGATTTTAAATTTCCTCCAGTAGTTATAACTGCGCCTCCGACTTCACAACTCCCAATTTGATTACATTCTTCCTGTATTGAATTACCTCCTTTTCTGCGTATTGCACCTGCTACTCCTGCACCTAAAACTAAATTCGTGTTTGCGGCATTAACAATTGCATCAGTAACCCGCTCGGTAATATCACCTTGAATCAACTTCAATATATGAGATATCTCAGTATTATTAATGAAATATTGACTTTCCATTTTCTCACCTTTCTCCAATTTTTCATTTGAAAGAATATTGAATATTAAGTATCATGTAAGACGTTATCGATTGTAATTACAAATCCTAATAGTAATCGTCTATCAACTGATTTATCATGAACTCTGATTGCATAAGTATCCTTAAAATCTATTATGCCTCCAAAGAAAACGTCCTTCCATCTGTCTGTTTTATGAATTTCGGCAATTAAATTTTCCCTTGAATTAACTGAACCTTTATAGATCTCAAAATCAAATCCCATGAATTTACCAAATGCCGTTAAAACTATATTTCCGTTAGGATCCTTTAATTCAAACTTCGGTCTGAAAACAGAGAGTAATGTTTTCTGGAATCTTGCAATAAGAACTTCATTTTCATCCATTAAATCATAACTGGGTTTAATTGCAATAATTTTTCTCTGTATTGATGCTGCAGTATGACCATTTATTTCTTGAAGTTCGATTTTTGCTCTGAGGGAAAATATTTTTCTTTTCATCTTTCCAATTTGATTTCCTCTCTCATCAAAAATAGGCCCACTTCCGAAATCCCAGTATTTTTCTTGAAGGACGTAGTTCATATGGGAAGGATCAAATAATCCAATATTCGGAAGGATTTTTTGTTTGGTTTCTGTTGCAATAATTTGAGGTAATTCCGATCCACAACTTTCACAAAATTTTTGACCTTGCTTAGCAATCGTCCCACATTGAGGGCAATGTATTGTATCTGTCATTATTTTAACCTTTAATTTAGTTATATTAAGAATTTTGAAACAATTAATTAATTAATGATAATTTTACTTAATAATTTTTTATCTGAAAAGAATAGAGAAAAATGGTAATTTTTTTTCTTTTAAACACTTTTAAAATGTCTTAATATTGATTAATCGCACTAAATTTTTTTTTTGATTAAATTTGATTAAAAAAACAAAGAATTTTAAGATAAATTTGTTCATATTTAATATAAGAAATTACCTTTTTCAAAAAAAAAATAAAAAAATAAGTGAAATTTATGACCAAGAAAGGAGAAGAAATCCAAGATAGAATTTTACGGATTTTAGATAGAAATCCTGATGGACTCCGAATTGGACAACTGCAGAAATTATTGAAAGTTTCTCGAAATTCTGTATATAGGTATTTAGATCTCCTTGAAATGAAGGGCTCTATTTGTAAACAATCTGATAAATCTTATACACTCAAAGAACGCATTCGGCCTCAAACAATTTTCGGGTTTCAATATCAAGCTATATTGCAAGGTTTACAAATGGTTGGGGGTAATAAATGGGATATTGATGAACCAGAGGGGAAGCAAACTTTCAAAGAATTAGGTAAAATTACATATCCAATGATGAAATTCCCCAACCTGTCCAAGAATGGAAATTTCAAAAAACAAACCCATCATTTAAAAGATATTATTGACAAGACACTAAAAGTACTTCAAGATACGTTACCAGTTGAGAAATTTAAAAAAGATCTTAAACTTGATAAAAAAGGTTTTCCAGATGAACAAACTAATTTAGCCGCTATAATATCCTTTTCAGGTGGTTATGTTTTGTCCGAATCTGTTGTTGGAAACGGTTTTGCACATTACTATATAATTGCGGGTTTATTTGAGATGTGGTTTGAAAATTTAATACCGCCAATATATGGGGGAAGAACCATTGTGGATGTGATTAAAATAGATAGAGAGCTTCAAATAGTCGATCTGGCTTTGTACGTAATATTTGATGAGAAAACACCTTTTAAGGGCGAAAAATGAATAGATACTAATAAAGTCGCTGTAAATTAAGAGGATTTATTAAGTAGTAGAAAGCCATCGAAAAAACTGAAGTTAGATCGAGTCTTAATTTTTCCTTATTCATTTTTTTTAAAACAAATTTGATCCGTAGCTTTTCACGAAAAAATGCAATAATTACATAAAGAGAGTTTTTATAATAATGAGATGAAATTATAGTATCGAAAGAAGTGATAATGATGAGTCAAAAAAAATTTGGGATAACGCATTGGCCAAATGCACAAAAAATAATAGAAAAATTAAATAATCTAGTAAATCAACCTGTTAAAACATTAAAAAAGGATGAAATGACCAAATATTTAAAATATTTTGACACTAAATGCAACAAATCAAAAGAAATTACAGATAAAGCAAAAAAAATAATTCCAGGGGGAGTTCAACACAATCTAGCCTTTAATTTCCCTTTCCCAATTTGTATTTCAAAAGCAAATGGCGCATATATGTGGGATATTGACGGAAATAAATATATTGATTTTCTTCAAGCAGGAGGTCCTACTCTTTTAGGTAATAATTGGGCTCCAGTCCGTGAGAAGGTTATTGAAGTTTTAAATGAATGCGGGCCTGTTACAGGATTATTCCATGAATATGAATTAAAATTAGCTGAATTAATTAATTCTCACATGCCTAGTGTTGAAATGTTTCGTATGCTCGGTAGCGGAACGGAATCTAACATGGCAATCGCAAGGGTTGCGAGAGTATACACAAAGAAAAGAAGGATCATAAAAGAAGGAGGAGCTTACCATGGATGGTCTGATCAATTTGTTTATGGTTTGCATATTCCAGGAACAGGTAATTATGAAGCTCATGGGATTCCACACGGATGTCTCAAAAGCACTCAAGAATTTTTCCCAAATGATATTGAAGCTTTGGAAGAATTATTAAAGCGAAATGAAAAGAAAGGTGGGACTGCAGCAGTCTTTTTAGAACCATTTGGTCCTGAATCTGGAACCAGACCTAGAGTAAAAGAATTTTGCAAACAAGCAAGGGAATTATGTACTCAATACGATACACTTCTTGTTTTTGATGAGGTTGTTACCGGTTTTCGAACAGGAATGGGGGGTGCTCAAGGCTATTTAAATGTTGATCCTGATTTAACAACATTTGGCAAAATTGTTGCGGGAGGTTATCCAATGGCCGGAGGTGTTGGTGGTCATGAGGATATTATTAAATGTTTGGCTGCTGGTGTTGAATCAGGAAAACATCGTGCATATGTTGGAGGTACACTTTCAGCTAACCCTCTAACATGTGTAGCTGGGTATTGGGCTATAAAAGAAATCGATAGAAATGAAGCATATTATAAAGCAGCTATAGCAGGAGATAGGTTAGTAGACGGGTTAAATAAGATTATCGAAAAGTATTTTTTACCTTTTGTTGCCTATAATCAAGGATCGTTATGCCACATTGAAACCGCTGGAGCTATGTTAATTGATGTTAATAAAGATGGAGCATTAATGGATGCAATGGAACGAAAGAAAGCGATGGTTGAAATGGGGGCAGCTTTGATGGCGGAAGGGATAATTACTCTTGCCGGTAGTCGACTCTATATGAATATGATGGATTCAAACGAAATTATTGATGAAGCTTTATTACGTTTCGATCGGATTTTCTCGAAAATTCAAAATTAATTTTTCATTTATGATTATTCAATCTAATGGCTGATTTATCGGTTTTCTTAACAAATTTCCGAGATTGAACCCGTTCTGATTATTTTTTCGTTATACTTTGGTCATATCTTAAAATTACCATGATTTCGACTTTAGACATCATTTGAAAATTCCGATCAATCAGACATAGATTGAAGAATCATATTGACTGAGTAATAGACATCAAAACATAAAAACAACAAA
>JAUWOE010000038.1 GCA_030612265.1 Promethearchaeum sp. | reverse complement strand
TTTAAACGTGGAAGTGCTTCTCCTTATTTTAAGTGGTTCCCTTACCTCTTTTTTTTGATTGTTGATTTTTTCCAGTTTATTTCCATCATTTACTTTTTCATCTGGTTTTTCTTTTGGTTCTGAAAATTCTTCAATCCCTACAGATTCAGCATTATCTAATTCTAAAACTTTATCATCTCCCAAATCAATTTTGGGAGCAGGAAATAAGACATTTCGTTTTTGAGGCTTAACTCTTTCTGAAGAATATTCTTTTAAATCATTTTTTTTTTGGTCTTGCTTTAATTTTTTGTTTTTAAGTAAATCTTTTGATGGAATAATTTTAGATTTTAACCTATTTTCTTCAAATTTCTTAAAAACATCTAAGGAATCTCTTTGAATCGTCTTCATAGTTATATGCGAGTTAAAATTTGGAGAAAATGATAATTTTTGAATAATTTCCTCCAGTTCCGCACTATTTATCCCTAAATCTTTTAAAAATAATAATGCTTTCGGACTTATATTTATTCCAGAAGAATTTAATTTATCTAAAAGAGAACTTACTGATGGGATATTTGTAGAAGTTGTCATAGGCTATTTTTTCCCCGCTAAAAAGTTATTTCATTTATTTTTTTTAAATTCTAACAGATCTTAGATTTTTTAGGATTTACTTTGTTACGCGAGTCTTTATTTTAAATTACTCCTATTAACTCTAGAACTTCTGATGTTAATTCACTGATAGTTTCAATTTTAAACAAATGAAGTTTTTAAATATAAATAAAGAAGGAAAATGATTACATGCCTGTTGTGTGCTCAGAAAAACAAACTAGATATTTTGAAAAAATAGAATCAGACGTCCTTAAAATCTATAAATTTGCAGAAAAAGCGCGTAAAATTGGTGTGGATCCAGAATGCAAAGTAGAATGCCCACCCGCAAAAGATATGGCAAGTAGAGTAGAACAATTAGTAGGACCTACGGGTATTGCAGGAAAAATAAGGCAATGGAAAGAAGAGGGTGCAGATCAAGATGAAATTTGTTTTAGAGCCATGGATTTAGTTATTGATGGGAAATTTGGAAAACATGATAATAACGAACTTGCAGATTTAGCAATTCGAGTAGCATTAGCAATAAAAACTGAAGGAGTAGTAAGTGCCCCCCTTGAAGGAATTTCTAAAGTTGTAATTCGAGACAATAAAATCGGAGGAAATCCTTATCTCTCCCTTTATTTTGCAGGTCCTATCCGAGCAGCAGGGGGGACAGTCCAAGCTTTTGCTGTTCTTTGTGCAGAATATGTACGTGAAAAAATGAACATTGCACCCTGGAAAGCAACAGAAGAAGAATGTGAAAGGTTTGTTGAGGAGGTCAAGTTGTACGATCGAATTTTAAACTTACAATATCCATCAACAAATGAAGAAATTAGGTTTGCGGTAAAAAATCTTACAATCGAATTAAATGGTGATCCAACAGAAACTCAAGAAGTTTCAGCACATCGTGATTTACCAAGGATTGACACAAATTTCGTTCGAGGAGGACCGTGTTTAGTATTAAATGATGGATTATTGCTTAAATCAAAAAAAATTCAAATAATCATAGATAAAAGAAAAATCTCTGGATGGGAATGGTTAAAAAAGCTAAAAAAACTTGGCCAAATTGATCAGAGTAAAGAAGAGAATGATGATGAAAGGGATAAATCTCAAAATTATGAAGGAGATCTATATAAAGGAAAAAATATAGAAATTGATGACAAATTTAAGAAAAAAACAATAGATACACCTGTATTAAAAAGAAGGCATTTAATGGAAGAAAAAAACCCTCCACTAAATAAATACATTGCCGATGTTATTGCAGGAAGGCCCGTATTCGCTTTCCCATCAGAAATTGGTGGTCAACGTATTAGATATGGAAGATCTCGGAATACTGGATTAGCTGCATGCGGAATTCATCCCTCCCAAATGTTTTTATTGGAGAAATTCATGGCTATTGGAACACAAATTCGAATTGAACGCCCTGGAAAAAGCAGTTCCGTAATGCCAGTAACTTCAATTGAACCTCCAATCGTTTTAATGAAAAATGGTGATGTCAAGCAAATATGGAATATTAAAGAAGCAGAAAAAATAGCAGATAAAAGAAACACAAAAAAGATTTTATTTGTAGGAGATATTTTATTCGGATATGGAGAATTTGTAGAAAACAACCATATTATGCTTCCTTCTGGTTATGTAGAAGAATGGTGGGTTGTTGAATTAGAAGAAAAATTAAAGAAGATAATTCAAAATAAGAAAGACCCATATAAAAATCTCCCATCTAGCATAAATGAAGAAGATATTAGCAAAATGGTTAAAAATCCCTTTACTAATATTCCATCCGGTCGACAAGCCTTAGATCTTACAACAATTTTCAATATCGGACTTCATCCAAGATATCTTGATCACTGGGGAAATATTAATGGAGATGATTTGCTTAGAATTCGCGAAGGATTTAGGGAAGGTCTTCAAGATTTGTTTTCTATTAAAAATGCTGATGAATTAAATACTATTCCCACGGAAAAATTAGATGAGAAATTAAAAGATGGTATCATGATTCCCAATAATCCAGATATTAAGCAATCTCTGGAAAATGCGTTTGTGATTCATGATAATGAAGGAACCCACCTTCGAATTCATAAAAATCGGGCTTTGGTTTTTACAGAATTATTTGGTTTTGGAAAAACTGCAATAAAAACTGATAAAATTGATATTATAGCCAAAAATCTAACCGCATTAGAACTTTTCCCATATTTATCGACCATCAAAGTTCATGATAAAGCCCCCTATTATATGGGAAGCAGAATGGGACGTCCAGAGAAAGCGAAAGAAAGAACTATGAAACCTCCAGTTCAATCCCTCTTTCCGATAGGCCACGATGCAAAATTACAGCGCTCATTTCAAAATGCAAGTCAGGCAGCAAGTATAAAAATTGATATATGTCAAAAAAAATGCCCAAAATGCTATGCGATTACTTTTCTAAATATATGTCCAAAATGTGGTACACATACAGAAATTCAAAAAATATGCCCTACTTGTCAGGGTTTATATGAGAAAGAAGAAATAACATGCCCCAAATGTCAAAGAGGATTAGCCAATAGTTCTGTTAAAAAAATTTCCTTTAAAACATATTTTGAAGATGCCTTAAAAAATATTCACAAAACAATTCCAAAAATTAAGGGAGTCAAAGGAATGACTTCAGAATATAAGATCCCTGAACCACTTGAGAAAGGAATCTTAAGGGCGATAAATAAAGTCTGGGTCTATAAAGATGGCACTATTAGAGCTGATGCTACAGATATCCCATTGACACATTTTAATTGTAAAGAAATTGGAGTATCAGTTAAGAAAATAAAAGAACTTGGTTATGATAAAGATACCTATGGTAACCCGATTGTCGATGATTCTCAAATTATTGAACTTAAAGTTCAAGATGTTCTATTAACCGAACATTTGGGGGACTATTTCGTTCGGGTTTCGAAATTTGTTGATGATGAACTAGAATACATCTATCAAAAACCTAGATTCTACAATATTACTGAAAAAAATCAATTGATTGGGCATTATATGGCAGGTTTAGCACCTCATACATCTGCAGCAATTATCGGTAGATTAATCGGATTTACTCAAGCAGAATCAGGATACGCACATCCCTATTGGCATGCTGCAAAAAGACGAAATTCTGATGGAGATGAAGATGGAATTATGCTTCTACTTGATTGTTTACTGAATTTTTCCAAATATTATCTACCATCCTCTCTGGGAGGAAAAATGGACGCGCCACTTGTTATTTCTCTTCTTTTAGATCCTTTGGAAGTTGATTCTGAATCACATAATGTAGATTATGGTTCAAGATATCCCTTACAATTCTATCTAGATTCACAAAAATATGTAAAACCTATAGAAATGAATGATTATATGGATATATTTAAACACCATCTACGTTCTGAAGCACAATTTGAAGGATCTATGTTTACTCATCCAACTGAATCGATAAATTATGGCCCACATAAGTCCGCTTATACGTTGTTTAAAACGATGAATGAGAAGATTGAATCTCAATTATACCTAGCAAAAATTATTGCTGCAGTATATGAGAAAGAGGTTGCCAGAAAAGTAATTAGTTCTCATTTTGTTCCAGATATATTAGGAAACCTCCGCGCTTTTTCAACTCAAACGTTTAGATGTGTCAAATGTGGGGAAAAATTTAGAAGGATACCACTTTCAGGCAAATGCACGAAATGTAAGGGTAAATTACTTCTAACAGTCACACCTGGAGGTATTAGAAAATACTTGCCAAAAGCCAAGGAATTAATCAAAGAATTTAATTTGGGAGCTTATACAGAACAAAGATGGAAATTAATTGAATTGAATGTAAAATCTGTTTGTGATAATCCAAAAATAAAGCAACAAACGATTGCATCCTTTTTTAAATAATTTTTTCCCTTTTTTCAAGTGCATAAAAATTTATATTTAAATTCTGAACTTTTTTCTAAATATCCCAAACTTCTAATAGAAGTGAAACCCTTTAAATAATATAATAAATAACCTTCTTCTTGGTGAGATGAACAACTTGAAAAAAAAAATCAATGAAGATCTTGAAGCATTCTCCAGAATTACTCTACCACAATCTGTTTTACAGCCTATAAGGTGCACTAAATGCAATAAACCCTTACCAAAACGTCATATTATCCACAAAAATATATGCCAAGAACCCCCAGAGCATAAATTCTGTTCGCGCGAATGTAAAGATAAGTGGTGTGCTGAACACACAAAGTAAAATTTTTTTTTGATCATACTTTTTATCATTAAAGAAGGAAAGCATGTGTAGCCAAGTGGTCGAAAAATCATCATAAAGGTTAGATTTTGCCAAAACGGCGCTGGACTTGAGATCCAGTGAGTTTTTGCTCTCATGGGTTCGAATCCCCTCACATGCGTTATCTTTTCTCAATTTCTTAACGAATTTTGATATTTCTCTTTCTAGAATAGAATATATTTGTAAAAAAATTTCTTTAAGTTATTTAGTGGTAATTATCATTTTGGGATTTGATACCAAGTAGGAATATATGTTTTGAATCCATCGTACCACTGGAATACCTTTTCAGCATTTGTGAGCATAGTTTCAATTTCTTCTTTCCCATATGGTATTGCCCAATGAATAGATCCGACTGCATTTGTAGTAACATACAAAGCCATTAACCGAAAAAAGAGATCAGGTACGTTATTGTTAAAATATCCATGAATCTGACCTATTGTAAACGGAACACTCACTCTCCAAGAAAACACACATCGATTAAATTCTTCCCATGGATCCCCATAATCCACCCGATTAAAATCTATGATACCAATAATGTTCTCTCGGGAAATTATTAGATTACCTGTATGAAAATCGCCATGATGTAAGGCTTGGGGGCGATTGACTAAATAAGGACTATTCTTGTGTATAAAATTGATGAACTCGGTATCATAATCAATTTTTATCCCACATTTTGCATAATTACGCAGCTTTTGCTGAATTTTATTCTTAAATCGTGTTTCCCAGTGTTGTTGATTGAGAGGAGCAGGAATAGTATGAATTTTTCTCAACATCTTTCCTGCATTTATACCATGTTCATATTGATGTTTGGCACTTAGGTTAGGTAATACAGATTCCGCATCTTCTCCATCCACCCATGTGAATAATGAATACACGTATGTTTCATTTGCGCAAACACCAAAATCTAACGGAAAAGGCATGTTAATTTCTAATTTTGCGAGGGATTTGATATATTCGTTATCTTGGTAGATAGATGAATACTTAGAAATATCAGAAATACGTAATAGCATTTTTTCTCCGATATCATTTTCAATGTAGTATTTCTTATCCATCGACCAACCTTTAATAATCGGCTGGATTTTTACCCAAGAAGAATATTGAGGAATATCTTCAAACCAATCATATTGAGACATGCAACACGGACCCAATTACTACAAACATGGAACCAAAATGAACTTTGTGGTTTTGGATCTTAGTGATTAAGATAAATAATTTTTTATTATGTCAAGATGAAATTAATGTTATAAACTAAACATTAAACATTGAAATGTGAAAAAAAATGAAATTTCAGCTTCCTGTTATTTATCCCTTAGATTATATGATGACAATAGATTACTATCTTTGGTTAGCGGTAGTTGTTATCGGATTGATTTGTGTGATGCTTTTCTTCTTTGTAAAGATTGTTAAGTGTGAATCTGATTTACAAAAACCCTATCTATATGGAATCTCCTTTTTCTTACTTCTGTTAACTTTGCAAAGAGTAGCCTATATTATCTCAGTAAAAATGAGTGGAGCCGACTATAATTTTTGGACCAATTTAGGTTATATTTGTTCTTTAGCAGGAATGACGTGCTTTTTTCTAGGAATTGAAAAATCCATTATAAGGAAAACTAAATATCTTTTATCGCTAACTTCTCTTATAGGAGTGGTAATTGGATTATTATCCTTAGTAAATATTCTAGAACGTGATATTTCAATGAAAATTACATATATAATATCGACTCTGGCTACAGTAATTATAATAGTTCTTTTTGGTTGGATGATTTCAAAAAGCGCAGGAAGTATCCGAAAAAAAAGTTTTATCACTTTTATCGGAGTTGTTGTGCTTTTTGCAGGAATAATGATGGACAGTGAACTTGTTTATGGTGGCCTTTGGCCGACTATGCCCCTTATAATACCCCCGATTTTAAATTCAATTGGTTTAATTACTATAACAATAACTAATATGCGATAATAACTATTGAATATATATGCGTTTTTTATCATTTCATGTGAATAATTTTGGATATAAAGTAACCAAAAAAGGCCGATCCAAAATTTTAGAAGATATTACAGAGGAAAACAAAGAAAATCAGGTAGAAAATGCAATAGTTCTATTCATTGCAACAGAAAAAGAAGATGAATCAAACCCTGATATTTATGAAAATGTAATTAGGGAAATTTTAAAGATCGCGATTCAGTTAAAGGTTAAAAACATAGTGTTGATTCCATTTGCTCATTTATTTGGTAAATTAAGTTCACTGGATTTTGCATTTGAATCTTTGAAAAATATTGAAAGATTATTAAAAGAGAGAGGTTTTTCAGTTATTAGAATGCCTTTTGGATGGTTCTCTGAATTTGACATGAAAGCAAAAGGGCATCCTCTCTCAAGAATTTCGAGAATTATTAACTAATATGTGATAATATGAGTGTGTCCCTATGAAACTTCCAAAAATATCCGAAATTATTCAGGAAATATCTTTTCCAAAAAATAAAATTTCAAATTCAGATAAACTCTATATTTTTGGAAGAAATCCTGAATTATCCCTGGCTGAAATCATAGCACGTTACAATGTTATTCAATCATCTCCTATTATTAAAGAGTTATCAGCAAACGGAATAATTATTGAAAGTGAGCGGCATATATCAATTAAAAATTGTGGAGCCGTTCTTAAAAAATGTAAAATTATTGCTGTTTTCTTAAAAAATACACCAATTTCAGAAATTAAACCCGTATTAGAATCTCACATTAGCGGGGAATATATCATTGATAAATCAAATTGGGGGATTAGCTCATATAATGATAATAATTTTTCTTCGCAAAATGCTACTCTGAACCCTCAAGCATTACATCAACTAGCAAAAAAGGGATTTAAGAGTATAGGGGTAAAAAAAGCATATTTTATTCCCCCTATGGAGGGAAACATTTTAAACCCACAAAAACTTCTGCGGAAAAAAATAATCGAAGAGGGAATAGAATTTATCCTTTGGTACCGAAAAAACGATGTTATACTTTGCCAAACTGAAGAAGTTATTGATATTGAGTCCTTCGCTAAACGTGATAAAGAACGCCCCCATAAAAGACTGCTTCTGCTTTTAGGGCTTGCTCTTGCTCGCACTATGGTTAATTTAATCTCCGTTGAAGAAAATAATCATAATCTACCTATATATGACCCCTTCTGTGGAATGGGATCCATTATCCAAGAGGCATATATTTTGGGTATGCAAGCTATGGGCTCGGACATTGATAAGAGTTGTGTCACCCACAGCCAGGAAAATTTAAACTGGATTAGTCAAAGGCAAGGTAAAAAATTTCGGGAGAAATATAGCAATTTCCCAAGCAATAAGATTTTTGAAATGGACTTAACAGCACCCAATATTCCCCTTTTACAAGAATTTAATGGATGTGTTGTTACAGAACCTGATTTGCTAACACCTCTAAAATCATATCCTTTAATATTTGAAGCAAAAAAAATGATAAGTCAATTTGAAGAAAATTACAACCGATATTTAAAAGGAATTAGCCAAATCCTTCCAACAAGGGGAATTTGCGTATTAGTTTTCCCTCAAATCCATACTACTGAAAATATTCGATTATCTTTGGATATAGAGCGATTATTAAATAAATATAATTTTAAAATTTGTGAGATTAAAGCTAATAACGCTATATTTCCTGCTTTTTTCATTCATTCTTGGAAAAATCCGGTCATTGAAAGGCAAATTCTTGTTTTCAAGAAGATTAAATAAAAACGGGCCATGAGGGAGTTGAACCCCCGACCAACGGATTAAGAGTCCGCCGCTCTACCTGGGTGCTCTGATTCGAGAGATTCGTCATCAACTGAGCCAATGGCCCTAAGAAATACAAATAAAAAAAGATAATAAAAATTATCGGGTTTTACGCCCCGATTGACGGGCTGCAATCATACCTACTTTACGACCAGGTGGTGCATTTCGGCTAGTTGTAGTTGATTTCCCCGCACGTTTTTTACGCCCACCGCCAAATGGATGAGAATGAGCATTCATCCCTGACTTGGTCACTACGGGCCATATGGTTGCTTTGGTTCGCACTTGGAACATTTTCGCACTAGCTTTCATATAAGGTTTAGTTGTGCGTCCACCTCCGGCAACAACGCCAATTGTTGCACGAGACATCTGGTTAAAAATTTTTCGTTTCCCAGAAGGGAACAAAACCTGTACGCCTCTTTCTGTTCGAGTCATTACAGTGGCAGTACTTCCACTTGCTCGAACCATCTTACCACCATCCCCTGGTTGGAGTTCAATGTTGTACACTAAAGTTCCTTCGGGGATGTTCTTCAACGCCATGGTATTTCCTATTGCAATCTCAGTTTTATTTCCGATTTGGAATGAATCTCCGACAAATATTCCTTCCGGAGGCAGCCAGAGCGCTTTCGTTCCATTATCGTATTCCATCATTACTAATGGAACCCCGCGACCGCCTTCATGGATAAATTTAACTACTTTTCCGGTGACTATTTTATCTCCAGTCAAGCAGATATGTTTAACTGCTCCACGTTTTTTATGTTTTGGGCTACGGAAATTTTGAGTTCCTTTACCAGCACGTTGTTGAAGTATTCTACGACCCATGTTTCATCACAAATTTTTTAGGGATTCTTAAAAGACCAAGGAAAAAAAGCCTACATAATATAAATTTTTTTGGGTAACTTTGACTTCCAATCTTTACCAAACTTTGAATTTGCCTTCAAGCAGTTCTTGCCGTAAAGTTAAATAATCATCCAGCTCTGCTTGCAAGATTTCTTTTGCTTTTGCTGAAACGGTATCATAATTAGTATTATCAGCGGTGATAAGCTCAATATCTGCCAACCAAGGTTTATTAATAGGGTGCCCAATTTGTGATACTATTCTGATTTGGCATTCAACTACATCTCCTCGTAATTCATTAACAATGCGATTAGCAGCTCTATTCGACATGAGTGAATAAAGTTTTCCAACATGGTTGTTACTATTTTTACCTGCAGCAGCTTCTAAAGTTTGAACACGACCAGGAGTTATTAAACCGTTTGCTCTATTACCCCGTCCAACTTGCCCATCATCACCCGCTTCAGCAGATGTACCAGTAATAGTTAAGTACAATAGATCTTTATCTAAGATATCTCCCGTATTTACACTTACTTTTACATCATGATAGCCTTTAAATTTATCAGTCACCTTCAATGCTGCCTCTTTAACTTGATCAACTACATTAATATATTCAGATTTATCCATTATATATTTTGAAACCATTGCATTTGCAATCGTAATTCCAATATTTTTTCCCGATCTTATTCCCATAACTTTAATATCTTCACCAGAAGCAGGACAAATATCTTTAAATTCATCTGAGTTTAAATATTTCTCAATGTTATAAACTGAATTATCCGTAATAGAAAAAGGTGCAAAACCAACACCGAAACTGGTATCATTCGCTAAAGGAACGTGATCTTCTCCATTTATTTCTTGGTTATATAAACCCGTTAAATCAATAGATCCGCTTTTTGTTCTTGCATCAATAATTACGTGTTTATCAACATCTAAATTTCTAAATGTATATCTGAAAACATCGTATATCGCTTCACGACAGATTGTTCTAACTGGTATAGGAATAAGTTTTCCCGCCACGACGGCTGTATCAATAGCTCGCCCAATAATTTCAAATTCTTGTGGTTGGAGTATAACACCACCACCAAATTCGGGAGCTGCTTGTCCTCCTACGTATGCCGCTTTATCGACATTATGATGAAAATACCGATTAAAATATTCAAGATAATATGATGTTAAGGCTCGGCTGCATGCTTCTGCACATTCGTCAGCAACACTATCAGGGTGCCCTTTGCCTTTTCTTTCTGTCATTTCTGGAAATTCCGATTTTCCGACTGGATCTCTTTTAGATTTCGTTGTATGTATCATTAGTTAACATCTCTAGTGTAGTTTTTTCTAAAAGAATTAGTTTTTCATGGAATTTGAATTCTTTTTTTTATTTTTACTGGTTTTAATCTGAGAAGGAAAAATATCTTCTATTAAAATTTAAAAAATCTTCAGTGTAAGGTGCTTTATATATCGAAGTGCTGGTTATTCATTTGTTAATATAAATTTTAATAGTGTTTAAAATCATGGCTGAATCAATTCTTGAGTGGATGAAAAAAAATGAAAAGCGTTTTAATTCACAACCTATTTCGTTAAGAAATAAGAAATTAAAACATGTGTCTAAGCTCAAAGTTGAAGAATCAAATCCTCAAAAAACTATGGATTCATATTTCTCTCCGCAATCTCAAAAATCTCTTTTTGATGAAAGTTTTAGCAAAGAAGATTTTATGCTTTTAACTAAACGCTGGAAAGAGCAGAATTTAGAAAATATTGTTGCGAATTAGAAAAGATAATTCATATATCATATACAATTTTAATATCGGTTCGGTTTTTTTCTTCTTTAATTTCCAAATAAGAATAAGTTATCGCTTTAACTTCAATATCGGGATTGTGCTTTGAAGGATCAAAAACTTCTCCTTGACATATTGCATGTATTTCCAATTTTCCAGCTGGATTTTTAACTACTGGGTCAATTTTAACATGGTTAAAAATTAAATATTCCGTATCAAATATATAGAGAAATTCAGATAAAAATGCAACAAGAAGCGATCCTTTTGTTTCCTCTTCTATAATTACATCACGAGTAATTTTATTTTCGATAATATTTCCTTCAAACATCGTTTCCATTAAGCTATATACGCAATTTTCGATCGCTTCTTCGAAAGTTTTTCCCCAAGCATGAACCCATACATCCGCAGGATGATTTAAAAATTCATAACCGGAATTAGGATTGTTTTTATCCATATCTTTCCCAAATACTTAAAAAGTGAAAAAATTTTTCAAAAATCTTACATTTGATAAGTTACTACTAGGTGCATATCATGAAAAATAGAAAAGCCTTTATCCTTAATCCCTCCCAATCGCGTCGATTGATTGCAAAGGGTATTTGTAATTTACCGCAAATAAGAGAAGCTTTAGAATCTAAGAAAATTTTTATCGGTGGGGGATCCACGAATGCTTATGTTTTAGAGGAACTTTATAAATTAAAAAATATTGAGGATGAATTTAATAAGGGAGATTATACAGCAGGACAGATTATTCCGGGAGAGCATTTTATGAAATGGGGAATAAATAGAGGAAATCGCAAAAAGGAAGTTCTTCTACGAAAAGGGGTTCTAAAAGAATATGAAGACAGATCAAAGGAGTTTACAAGATTTAAGAATGGTGATATTTATATTAAGGGAGCAAATGCTCTAGATATAAACGGAATTCCTGCAGTACTAGTAGGTGGAGAAAATGGAGGAAGTATAGGAACATTGCAAGGTATCCTTCAGGCAAAGGGAATTGAAATAATTTGTCCAATTGGGCTTGAAAAATTGATTTTCGGAAATGTTTATAGTTTAATGGAGGTTATGGGGACGGGAAATATAGATCCACCTGCAGAAGGCATTTCTTGTGGCTTAATTCCTATACCAGGTGCTACTGTTATTACTGAAGTTGAAGCAATGGAAATTCTCTTTGATTGTGAAGCATATCATGTTGCATCTGGTGGAATTGGTGGGGCAGAAGGTAGCGTTTCCATATTGATAGATGCGTATGATGATGAAGAAATGAAGGAAATCAATGAATTTATGCAAAAAATAAGTTTAGAACCTGTTTATCAAGCGAATTTATAATTTTGATGTGACAAAATTTCATCATTATCAATAATTTTTTATCTCAATTTTTTGAACAAAATTAAACGAATGAAAGTGAATTGAAAAAGTAATTGTTAACCCAGAACTACATTTTCGAGCTAATATTTATTGGGAATTAGTTTATAGAAAGAATAGAACATGATTTTGATCAAGTTACTTATGGAAAGGCGCGATGCGGTTTTGGTATTAAGTAATGGTAAAATTTTTCATGGAACGGGATTTGGAGCTACGACAAAAATCTTCGTCGAGTTAGTATTAACAACATTTACAGCTGCCGGCTATAATTGCGCGCTTACTGAGCCCAGTAATCAAGGACAGATTTATTTACTAACATATCCATTGATCGGAAACTACGGAGTTCCATCTTGGGAAAAAGATAAATTTGGTATTACCAAGCATTTCGAGAGTGATAGCATTAAATGTTCAGGATTTGTAGTTAACGAGGCATACAATAAGCCCTCTCATGTTGAATCTTCCAAAAATTTAGACCAATTTTTAACTGAACAAAATATTCCAGGTAATAAAGGAATCGATACAGAGAGTTGACCAAAATTTTAAGATCAGAAGGAGTTCAAATTGGAATGCTCCAAGTTTTTGAACCTATTTAAAAATCTCCTTCAGATTCTATTCTTTTAAAAGAAGTTAAAAATAATTTAAAAACATACTATAGAGAAGTAGTAATTCGTTCTCTAAAAGAATATCATGAAATGTTACGAGAAATATATTGGTAAAAAAAAAAGGAAAAATTTTTTATTCGAATTCATCTATTGAATCCTTCAAACCTTTCCAGGCTTCGTTAACTTCGCCACGTTCTTCTAGAATTTGCTCCCATTTCTTTGCTAATTCTTTGTTTGATCTTTCAAATTCTCGTTCAATATCCTTAATTTTATCTTCATCGTTTGAAATCGATTCAGCAGCCACCATTTTATTTTTAGCTTTCTCGATTTTCAACCCAACAAGAACGATTCTTTTTCGGATTTTAGCATTATGTATAATTAATCTCGAGTATTCTTCCATTTTCTTCGTTAAACCTTTCTTCTGAAGCGAGAGATCTTTCAATCGATCGTAAAATCCTTCAATACTTTTAATTTGGTCATCTACATCTTGTATTTTCTTTTTACACTCTGCAACATCTTCAGAATCAACGCCTGAATGATCTTCACGAGATAATACATCCATTTGCTTACTTTTGTCTCGAAGCTTACGTTGATATTCTTGTAAATCTTTTCCATAACTTTGATACATATCACCGAGTTTTTTTTCTTGGGAACCTAATGAATTAATTCTATGGGCTAGTTTTGTAAATAATTGAGCCACTTCAACATCTAATTTAGCCAATTCTATTGCGTCTTCATGTGTTACAATGGGCATTTTTTTTTCTCCTAAAAGAATTTATAATCTTTATGTGGATTAGTCCTTAAAAAAATTTAGTGAAGATGAATTAAAAAAACCTAAACTTTTGTTAATTTAATGGTTTTCTCAACAATATTTGCAAATTGAATTAGTGAATTAATTGTTGCACGAAAAGCAGTTGCATCTTCAGAGTCAATTTGAAAAGAAATCTCATTAGAATCAGCTTTAGGGGCTGAAATTGTCCACTTTGATCGTTTCATGGGAATATCTTGAAATTCAGGAATAAAACTTTGATAAAAAATCTCTGCATCATTTGCAGAATTAAACTCAAATTTGATTGAACTTATAATTTTCATTGACAATCAGTTATATAATATTAGAAAAATTAGGTAAAAAAATCTACTTCTTATTATTTTGCTCGGATTCAGCGGTTTCACGAGCCATTCGAATCGCTATTCTGTGAGATTCTTTACCTCTGGCGGTCGCACTTTCCCATGCCCCTCCGGTCCATTGGGCTCCGCATTTTTTACAATGCCAAACACCTACAAATTCCCTCATATTAGGAAGTTTAGTATTACACTTTGGGCATTTGGTTATTCCTTTTTGTTTTGAAGTGATATCCCTCCATTGTTTACGTAATTTAGAACCATAGCGAGGCCCAAATCTACCGGCGATACCAACTTTCTTAGTTTTTCCCATATTTTTCAACACTAAATGTAATTAAATGTAATTATGAAACATAAATAAAAAATTTTTAGAAAAAAAATTAGATTTTTGGTGTATACTGACGAAGATTCAATTTTGCTCTTAGATCATCTGAAATTTCAATAGCTTTTTGTGATATTTCCATTATCTCTTCAACAGTCCAAGTAGCACTACCATATTTTTGAATGGAGGTAATTTGCTTCTTCTCATCAACTGCAAAAGCTATAGAACCATCCATGATTAGCTCTTCAGGTAAGTAAGGATCTACGAAGATAACATCACCAACTCTACCAAATGTTATGCTTAAAGGTATCTCATGAATTGTTAATGGTTTTATAGTCCCATCCCATACTGCTTCTTCTTTTTCTGAATCCCATTTTGCACCGGGAATTTTTGCACTAAGCAAAGCTGCAATGGCGGCAATGGCTGCTGCATCAGTTAAGTTACCGAAGTAATCCATCATATAGCAATCCACAAACAAGATATATACGGCTTTTCCAGGTTCAACACATAATTCGTGGTATTCTAAACAATTGGTATGCCTAATTCCTCTATCAACAACACGTGCAAGTTGAATGGAATCTTCTCGAGGTGGTCCTGATTCGAACATTGGACTCGCAATAGGGACGTACTCACTCATTACAGTGCACACACCTTTATCAGGATTATCTGAATATGGTTTTCCGATATCGTATTTAATGCCACACATTACACGGGTATCTCCGAGGAAAACATCGGCAGAACCTTCAGCTTTAGGACTAAAATTAGTTTTGATTTTAACCTCTCTTAATTCAAATAAATCCCTTCCATCAATTCTTTTCCCTTCTTTGAGGAGTTTTAAAATATAATTCCTTTCTAATGAGGAAACTACTTGGTTTACATCAATCATTTGGATTTCGCTCCTTTATCATTTTCTTTTTTAGGATCATTTTCAATTGTTCCATTAATTTTTTGCGCTATTTCTTCAGTTTTTTTCTTAGTCACTTTTTTAGTCTCTTTTTTGATGTCTTTTTTCGTTGGTTTCTTTGTCCCTTTTTTAGTCTCTTTCTTGTGTTCTTTCTTGAGTTCTTTCGTTGGTTTTTGGACTTCTTCGTCATTATTGACCTTAATTTCTCCAATTTTCTCAGAGACAACTGTATCAGAAGGAGGTAATGGTTTTTCTTGAGTTAATTTTGGTACCATTTTCTGATATTCTTCTGATTCTTTTTGCGCTTGCAATTGAATTGCTTCATATTTTCCTTTTAGAGCTTCTAATTGTTTTTGATAAATAACTTCCGCTCCTTTTAGAATATATTTAAATCCAAGTTTCATTTCTTCTATAGACATCTCTCCATCAAATTGTAAAAGAGAAATGGTTTTATCTTTCATTACTACAACAGCAGGAACATCAGCTTGCCCTACTTTATCTTCTTTATCACCAAGGTCTAAAATAACTTTATCTTGTGCTTTACCGGCAGCAATTCCAACAATCATACTTCTCATAGGAATTCCCGCATCTGCAAGCGCCAAAGATGCCGCGGTTGTGGAAGCGCATCTTGTTCCTCCATCTGCAGCCATAATTTGAATAAAAACTTCAATTTGTGAGTCAGGATATGCTTCTAAAAACAATACAGGTTCAATAGCTTCCCGAATTACTTTGGAAATTTCATTATCTCGACGATTTGGAGCAGGACTTTTTCTATCGTGAACGGAAAAAGTAGCCATGCGGTAATAAACTCTCAATATACCGCGATCTGGTTTAGCTAAGTGTCTTGGATGTACTTCTCTGGGGCCATATACTGCACAACAAATTAAATTGCCGCCATGGCGAACAACTGATGACCCTTGAGCATTTTTAATTACTCCAACTTCACATGAAAATGGTCTTGGTTCATCAACATCCCTACCATCCAATCTTTTTCCATCTTTTCGAAAGCAAACTGGATCATGGGGTTCTGGAACTAATACTGGCATATTTATTCAATACCTCGTTTTTTCTTTTCTTTTATGATATAATTTTTTATTCTGTCTGTTAAACCAGAAGTATGAGCTTCTTTTTCAATTTTATGAATTGCATCAATAAGCAAACGTTCATGCTTGAATTTTTTTCCACCTTGGATCAAAATTCTGCCATTTTGAGCAACAAATACCTTACAATGAAGAAGATTTTTCAATAAAGTAATCATACTTCCTTTTTTACCAATAATTCTTGGAATTTTTGGTGGTGGAACATGAATTATTATTCCATCTTTTATCTGACCGAGATCTTGACCAAGAGAAGTTAATTCTGGTTCATTAAGTCGATCACCAGATAGGACTTTACATATGAGCAAGTCTCCCATTTTTAATTTCTGCATCAGATCATCGTCTTTCACTCGATAAGTTCCTACGCTTTTCCCATATCCACGATTTCGTGTATTCCTCTTAAATGCATCTAATGGTTTAAGAATCCCAAGATATTTGGAATTAATATTCAAAAGATATTTTACTGGTGTTTTTGCGATAATTCTCCCTATGATTTTATCTCCTAATTGGGGATTATATAACCCGTTTAAAGGAACGACGTTTATATATTTTCCACGGATTTCCTTTAAACCAACAAATAATGATATGATCTCATTATTTTTTTCACGAATTGCCCCTCTTCCCGGAATTAATTCAGGATCTGTTGAAATTACCATTCCTGGTGTTACAATTTCTCGAGTAGGCGTTTCTATACTTTCTATAATTTCCATAATTTTCACATTAATTAATTAGTATTATTAGATTTAATTATTTATTAATTTCGATAGCATTTTACCATGGGTTAAATGATTTAACTTTTCTAGAAGTTCCATTTGTAAACCGGCAGGTAATGAAATTAAACCAATCCACGATCCGTCAGTCTGCCATTCAGACTTCTTGATCTGAGCATATTTATCAATGGTATTATATGCTTTAGCTGCGTAGAGTGCTGGAATTTTAATTGCCATTGATACTGTTTCCATTCGTATCGGAATTATTGTTTGAATTTGCTTTAGCACATAATCAATTTGCTCTTCAGCGGTCTTATCAATATTTATTGATACTTTTGCTTCCTCCATTGCTTTTTCTATGCGTTTAGGAGGATGAGGCTTTTTATTTTGTGGATTAATGCAATTTCTTGATAAAATCGTAATAATTTGCTTCTTTTTCTTAGCTATCCATTTCTGCCTTTGATCTTGAGTCCAAGAAAATTCTCCTTCAAGAAGAAAATGAGCTGAAACTTTTCTACCTTCTGTAGTTTCAAATGCTGCCATTAAATCCTCTTTATTTGAACGAACGGCTTTTTTCACATTAGTAAAAATATCAAACGTTGGATAAATATCACTTAAAGTGATTTCAGAATTATGTAAAATTTCGTCTAATACTATTTCACTTTCTTCCTTTTTCTGCTTTCTGAGATCATTAATGATTTGCTTTGCTTTCCAAGCTTCTTCAGGATCAGAGATCATTTCAAAATACAGTTTTTTTTTACGCACTTTGACAATGATAAATTTTCCAAGATCAAAATTACCTTTTGGTCCACCCCTTGATTGTTGAGACATCTTTTCCACCTTTTTAACGTAAAGAAAATCGTTGCATTTTAAGGTTAATTCATCAATAACTTACAAAAATTTGGATTAACCGCCATGAAGGAAGTTAAAAGCTTCGAAATCCTTTAATTTTCGAATGAAATCTTTGATATTCAAAAGAACTAATATAAAAAGGTAAAAAAAGTTTATTCAAATTACTCTATTTATTTTTCGTTTAATTTTTCAAGTAATTTCTTGTTATCTTCTAAGGAAAGGAATGTCCATTTCTTTTCTTTTTTCTCGATTATTGCGATTTCATACATATCCTCTTTGATGTCTCCTTCAATAACTTCTTTCAGTGAGCGAATTGCTAACAATTCTAACTCTTCAAATGAAAGTGTTGTTTTGTACTCTTTTCCGAGAAATTCCCTAACAGTAGGACTACCTGCTCCAATAGCACAAGCATGATATCCCCAGAAAGCTCCAGAAGGATCAGTTAGAAAAAGTTTAGTTGCATTATCTGGATCAATTCCACCGATTAAAAATGAAACACCAAAAGGCCTAACACCTGCATTTTGAGTATAGAGTTGCATCTGATCGCAGAGATCCCGAGTTGTTTCCAAAATCGTAACTTTTTCATTATAACTTAATATATTAACTTGAGCATGAACACGTGCTTGTTCAACTAGAGTGCGAGCATCTGCGGTCAGCCCAGCAATTGCAACTCCAACATGATCATCAATTTTAAAAAGTTTCTCGGATCCGATGTTCTCTTGCAATGCGAGTTGTCGCTTTTCAACACAAAAAACTATCGCATTTTCATTTTTAAGTGCAATTGCGGTTGTTCCTCGACGTACTGCTTCAATTGCGTATTCTACTTGGAATAATCGTCCATCCGGACTGAAAATTGTGATAGCTCTGTCATATCCCATACCAGCTTGGCTGAAAATACTATTTCCCCCTTCCATTTTGTGTAAACATTATTTTTTTTAACTCCGATAATTCTCTAACTTATAAAAAGAAAAAAGAAACAATACTTATTATTTTTATTCTTATAATTCATGATGAGTAATTTGAAAACTCAAACCATTTTCTTTTCTCCCACAAATTCAACGCTAAAAATTATTACTACTATTTCTGATGCACTCAAATTTGAAAAATTGCACGAAATTAATCTAACTTTTCCTTCAAAACGTAAATTTAAAAACATTGGAGCTGAAGCAGATATACTAATTTTTGGAGCCCCAGTTTATGTAGGTAAAATTCCCTCCATGATTATCCCAACCATAAAAAACATGATTGGAAAAAATCGATGGATTGTGCTAGTCGCAGTATATGGAAATGCACGACTGGGCCATGCGTTATCCGAAATGATTTATCTTTTTCGTGATCAAGGTTTTAGAATAGTAGCAGCAGCTTCATTCATTGGAGAGCATTCTTTTACCAGCGATGATTTTAAACTTGCTGAAAATCGCCCAGATTTTGATGATTTAAGATTAGCAAGAAGTTTCGGGCAAAAAGTTCGAGAAAAATTTGAATCTACTCCAAATGAAATTGAATTAATTGGGCAAAAACCAGATATCTCAGAACTAAATAGTGAACATAAAGCAAGAAATTTGATAGATATAATTAGAACCCATGATGAGAATTGTAATCGCTGCATGGGTTGTTGGTCGATATGTCCTACAGAAGCGATTGATATGATTACACTCGAGATTAATGAGGAAGAATGTATAAGATGCTGCGCGTGTGTTAAATGTTGCAATTTTGACGTTAGAGAAATTATTATAACAATGACACCAGAAACAAAAGAGATGTTTATGGAGTTTTCAAATATAAGAAAGGAACCTGAATTTTTTCTGTAAATTGAATTGAATTGAATTGAATTAAATTAAATTATATTTTTGATATATTTTCCCATTCGATTGATTTTGTTGTAGCGTGCAACCGATGATCATCATCAACTAAATTATATTTGTAATTTTTGAAATAATCCTCTGCAAATTTTCTCACAGGATCTAAGGGAACAACTTCATCGTTTTTTCCATGAAAAATCACAACTGGATTTTCAATCTTTTTAAGTTTGAAATTTTCGGGAATAAGAGGAGAAACTAATGCGGGAGCCATTAAAACGGCTTTTTCGACTTTATCGGGGTTTTCCATCATATAAAGGGTCCCCATTAATCCACCAAAACTGGATCCAATAAATATCCACTTCTTTTCTGCCTTTAAAACAGTTTTTAATTGTTCCATTCTTTCAAGAAGTTCACCTGTGAAATCTGGAGTGATAATATTTGAAAATATTGATCTAAAATAGTTTCCTTTGAATCCGTGTCCCGAGCTCTCATAACCATGAATAAATATGATTTTTGGAGCTAGGATAGTTTCATCCATGAGTTCTCAAAAGTTGATAATCATTAAAACGTTTGTTATTTTACTTTGATTTGATGCATTTTAGAAATTTAACAATAAATGATTTAGATTTTGCATTAAATCTTACAAAAATTGAAAATTGGGGAACTACACGTGGAGAATTGGAAGATCTTCTACTTTTCTCTCCAAATTGTGCTATTTTGGCAAGTGTGAAAGATAAACCAGTGGGGATGGTATTTACTGTTAATTATGATAACTTTGGTTTTATAGGTAATCTTATTGTTAAAAAAGAATTCCGAAGCCAAGGAATAGGGAAACAACTTATGGAGAAAGCAATAACACATCTGGAAAATTCAGGTAATTATCTTATTATGCTGGATGGAGTGAATGCAGCTGTTAAACTTTATCAACGTTTTGGTTTTGAGGTAAGTTGTAAATCCTTGCGGTTAGAAGGGGAAGTCATTCACAAACCAAATAATCGTGTATTTCAGATGAAAAATGAAGATTTTCGAGATGTTTTGAAACTTGATCTCAAATTTTTTCAAGCAAATCGCGAGTTTTTACTCAGAAAAATCTTCACACGATATAAAACGCTCTGCAAAGTAATCAAGCAAGATGATAATATTACAGGTTTCATCATGGCTATTCCGAAGGAAGATCATTTGAAAATAGGCCCATGGATAGTTGATGACGAGTGCGAGTTTGAACCTGAATTATTATTGAATAGCTTGAAAAATAATACTAAAGCATTTACTATTCGTATAGGAATGCTAGAGTCAAATAATCTTGCTTCTAAAATAGCAAATATTTGCAGTTTACAACGATA
>JAUWOE010000243.1 GCA_030612265.1 Promethearchaeum sp. | reverse complement strand
GGTCATCGTTATAATAATCAACAGTTAAATTTCCTTCAATAACTGCATCATCTTCGTGCAATTTTACAGATAATGTATAATTCGATAAATGATCAATTTCATAAGGTGGATCATAAAAAGATTTCTGTGACTCAATAATTGCATTTCCATTCGAAGAATTTTCTTTAGGTAAGACTTCGGAAGAAACATTGATGGTGTTATTCATCAAAGAAGAAGATGATAGCAATATATTAAAAACCAATAAGGAAACGGTCAGCTTTATAATAGATGTGGTTCTCATTTTTGTGTTTTTAATATTGTCTTCACCCAATAAAAAAATTTCTAATAGTATTAACCAATTATTTATATTAAAAATTGACCCCAGTATTTGATTCAAAGAATTCAGTTTGTGTTGATCAACCTTGCAGAGTTAAGATTTTAAATGAAATGTATGCGTCTATTAAAAGTACTGGTCTACTATTAGAAGTTATACAACCAAATTCTTTATCAGAGATACACTTCGGGCAATATGATCCAGAAAGGAAAAAATATGCTTTTAAAACCCTTATTGCTACAATACTTTCTGCTAGAAGTAAGGATGAAACTATTATTAAAGTTGTTGAGGATTTATGGAAGAAATATTCCACACCTGAGGAAATTGCAGATGCTCCCTTAGAGAATTTAGAAGAATTAGTTTATAGTAGTGGAACATATCACCAAAAAGCGATAAGAATCAAAGAAACATCTAAAATTATTCATGAACATTTCCAAGATCAAGTTCCCGATACATTAGAAGAATTAGTGAAACTTCCTGGAGTTGGAAGGAAAGTAGCTAATTGTGTTTTGAATATATCGTTCGATAAAGATGCTATTGCTGTGGATATTCATGTTCATAGAATATCCAATAGAATTGGGTGGGTTACAACTAAGAATCCTGAAAAGACCGAAATTGAATTACAGAAATTGTTCCCACAATCCAGTTGGAAAATGATCAACTACACCTTAGTTTCGTTCGGTAAAAAAATTTGTAAACCGAAAAATCCCTTATGTTCTGAATGCCCAATTAATAAGAAATGCTTGAAACTTATAAAACCACCAAAAAAGAGCAAAAAGAAAACGAAAAAGTAAAAAAATATCTTATTTAAGCTTTAAATCATCTATTATTTTCTTTAATTTACTATTATTTTGCACAATTTCATTCAGTAAATTTCGTTGTTCATCATTAAATTCCTTGCCATATTTATTTTTCAAGTTTAATAATATCTTATGAGTGTCATCCTTCACTTCTTCTAAAATTTTCAATGTTTTAGCATCAATTTTTTTTTCATCCAATAAGATAGAATCATCAATTATAAATTCTTTTTTAGGAGTCTCTTTCAAGATTTTTATTTCATGATTTCTTCTGAGTAAAGCTTGTTTTATTGCTTCAATTAAATCTGAACGATCCACTGGTTTTTCTAGATAATCATAAGCACCTAATCGAACAGCTTCTATACAAGTTTCTAAATTTGGTTCACCTGTAAAGAAAATAATCCCACCATCTATATCAAACTCTTGTTTTAATCTGGTCATAAGTTGGATCCCGTTCATTTTTGGAAGAATAATATCCACCAAAAATAGATCAAACTTAAATTGAGATACAATTTTCTTTGCTGAAGGAAAATCCATAGCAGTTTCTGCTACAAATCCTATTTTTTCTATTATTTTTTTTACACTCTCTCTTAATATTTTTTCATCATCAATAACTAATATTTTCGCTTTCGACATATTTTCCTCACCTTTCTTCTATTTTAATTCGTCAATTTCTTCGGGGAATTCTAATATGAAAGTTGACCCGCCTGCATCTTTCTCATTTGCTTTAACATTAATGGCAGGGCTTTTTATAAAGATTCTACCGTAATGATTTAACATAATTGTATGGACGATTGAAAGACTTAATCCTATATGATATTTCTCTAGCTCATAATTATATGTTTTATATTGCTCCCAATTCGAATAGAATGGATCAAAAATTTGTTCTATTTCATCTTTTTTAATCCCAATTCCATTGTCAGTTATTAAGATTTTAATATAATTATTTTCACGATACGATATATTTTCTATTGTTATTTGAATTAATCCTTTAATTCCTTTTTTCAGTTTTATAGATAAATATGCATTCTCAACTATATTTTGTATTATATATTTAAGTTGTGAGAAATTTCCATATATCTTTGCGTGATTAATATTTTTTGTTAATTTTATTTTTACGTCTTTATACTTTTTTTGAGTTTTTATCTCATTTATCGTCTGTGAAACGACTTCTACTAAATCCGTGTTTTTTCTGAAATGCTTTTCCCTGGTAATTTCTGAAAAAAGTCTTAAATCTTTCAATACTGTCTTTATTCTGTTTCCCTCTCTCATAATTTCATTGATTTGGTTTTTAATAGAAATTTTAGCTTCAGAGAATTCCTTCTCATCACTCTTATAATTTCTATTTTTAAATATATCTTCAAAATCATCGACTAAAACTGATAATGCAGAGATAATTGACATGAGTGGATTGTTAATTTGATGAGATAATAGTGTTGAAATCTGCCCTATAATTGCAAATTTTTGAGCTACTTTAAGATCTTCTTGGAAAACTCTTATTTTTTCATGAGAAGATAAAATTTCTTCATCTTTATTTCTTAAAGCTAAGTGATATTCATAGATTTTTTTTTGAAGATGTTCTTCTTCAGAAATATCCTTACCTGTTATTAAAATTGAATCGATTTTTCCAGATTCATTTATTACAGGAACTAAAGATAAGTTAATTGTCCGGGGATTTGGTTTTTCTTTGGGTTTTTTTTCGGTTTTAGTTTGAAATAGAAAGTTTTTTTCAACAATAATTTTATTATTTCTTACTTCAGTTAGTAATTCATAGAAGTTTTCTTCATTTCTACCTGGAATTAATGGTAATTTTTTGTTCTTTATTTCCTTTAATTTTATTTTGGTTGAATTTTCAGCAGCTTTATTCCAAAATATAACCTTTCCAGTTAAATCAACGTTAATTATTATATCTGGACTTGAATTTAAAAGTAAATTTAGAAAATTTTTTGTTTTATTTTCTTTTGTTTCCAATTGATTAATATCATTGTATAATCGTGCATGTAATATGGCAATACTAACTATTGAGCCTATTTCTTCAAGGATAGTTATTTCGCTCTCTGAAATTTTCTCAGCTCTTTTTAAATAATAGAAGCAAAGAGATCCCACCATTAGTCCCTCTTTAATATATAAGGGTATGCCGAAAGCATAATTAAATCCTAAAGGTTTCAAAGTTTTAGAAGCATCCATGTTTTTGGAATAATTGGATAGAGCAATATATTTTCGATTTCTCTCGCGATAAAGTCTATTATCTAAACCTTGTTCATCAGGTTTTAGTAAGGAACCCTTAATTGAACTATCACTTGGGATATTGTATGTATTATTAAAAAATCCTATTTCTGAATCCCAGAGAACTATTGTTGCAGCATCTGCCTGTAAGTAATGAGCACTTTCTTCTAAGGTTTTTTCAAGAATTAAATCAGGTTTGGATGTTTCCAGCAATTTTTTGAATATTTGCTGTATTTTTTTTATTGGATCGGGATAAAAATCTGTTTTATTATTTTGCTTGGAATCCATCTATAAACCTCGAATTTATTTCTATTTATATACTTATATATATTATTATCAGAAAGAAATATATTATCTTCTAAGAGTATTGACAATGAATCCGTTGAAAAATGCTATGGATATCGGAATTGTATGTAATGATAATACAAAATTGAGCCCCGTTGCAGCAGTGCTATTAAGATCTTACGCGCTTCAATCGAGTAATCCCAAAGTTAGAGATATTCAATTCTATGATGCGGGATATAATCGTGGTGGAGAAGTTGCGGATTCTGCTAAAGGATTTCTTCAACAACAAGGGTTTGGGACTACGTTTATGTTAGAATCTAAGAGAATTGATAAAAAATGGATAAAATCAAAAGATCTTATATTAACAATTGATAAATTCATTAAAAGAGACATTATCTATGATTATCCGCTAGTTCATCAAGATTTAAAAGAAAAAGTATTCAGTTTAACCGAAATAGCAGGAATTCAAGAAAGAATTAGGGATCCGGGAGAAGATTACGAAGAAGATCTTGATTCTGTGTTCTTGTTAATCGACAAATGTTGTAAAATTATAATTAAAAAATTGGAAAAGGCAAACTGAAGATTATGAAGAAAGTGAAACTATGGGATTATCACGTTCACACCAAGCTTTGCAATCATGCCAGAGGAACTGTGGAGGATTACGTAAAGCGCGCTATTAAAATTAATTTAGGAGAAATAGGTATAAGTGACCATTTTCCTATGAATTTACTGCCAGAAGAATCCCACGATTTTGCAATGAGTATAAATGAATTTCCTGAATATTTAGATGAATGCAAACAAGCAAGAAATAGATATAAGGATGAAATTATTGTGAAAATCGCTTCAGAAGTTGATTATTTTCCAATGACTTTTCAAGGTTATAAAAAGCTTGTATCCCCCTATTTAGAAACAATGGATTATATAATCGGGTCAATTCACATTATTAAGATTCCAGAAACGAAAACATTTGCTATTGATGGGCCAATTGCTAATGAAAAATTTAACCTATTTGGAGAAAATAAAATTTTTATAGCTTATTATAATACACTTATCAAAATGGTTAAGGATGGTTCTGATTTTTATAATATTATTGGACACATGGATTTACCGAAGAAATATGGAGATTTTTTGGGTGAATCAGAAAAAATATGGGAAAAAATTGAATTCTTATTAGATTTAATCGAGGAAAAAGAATTAGTAGTTGAAATAAATCATTCCGGTTATTACAAACCAGTCGGAATTCAATATCCGGATGATAAAATCATACGTGAATTAGTTAAAAGAAAAATTCCTATAGTTTTGGGTTCAGATTCACATCAAATTAAATACCTTGCATATAATTTTGAAAAAACACTTGCTAAATTGAAAAAGATGCAATTTGAAGATAAAATTCAAGTTAATTTGTGCAAATTCTCGAAAAAAGAAAAAACTCTAATAAAATTGGACTCAATTATTTGATTTTTTAATTTCTTCTTTAAACTTATTGAAATCGGATTCATTAAAGTGCATCTTCAATTTATTTTCAAGATTCTCATGATAAAAACTTTGAAATTTACTAAAGGTGCACCTTTCAATTAATTTTCCATAGTTTAAACGCATTAAAACTTCTTTTGTATACGGTCTTTTTGCATTTATAAAAACAAGAGAGCTAAGAAACTCTCTAATATCGGGAAAACTTAAAAATACCCAAGTAAAGAAAGCATCCATCAATTTATCAAAGAAAAGAAAGTAACTTGTATCATCTAATATCACTGGTTTATCATCTTGGGGTTTAATCAAACAGAAATTGAGAGTTTTGTAGAAACCTGAAATTCCTATTTTATATGGCTTAAATGTATAATCTCCAATACCAAATATTGAAAAAGGAGGTTTATTATTATAAATCTTAGATTTTCTTGCATTAAATTTATCTAAATTATGATTTAAATAACTCCACAATTTTGGTGCCTTTTCTTCCAGTAATATTGTATCCTGTCCGAGTTTGTGTTGAGTAATAATTAATTCAAAACGGCTTTTTTGAGCAATTCTTGCTTGTAAATCTGAGGATTTTAAGAATGGATATAGAAAATTTCTCTCCATATCAACTTTTTCATCATTACCATTAACCAGATTTCCTTTCAGATCA